>VGYV01000742.1 GCA_016872855.1 Planctomycetota bacterium | reverse complement strand
CGCCCTCGTTCGTAGTTCGGCGTTTACGCGGTTCCTCTGTCGGCCCTGGCAGCCCTGAAGACCGCCTGAAGGCCGAACTACAAACAGGAACGCCCGCTTCGGCGTGCAAATCCGTTACTGCACCCGGCCGCATCGGGGACGCGCGAGGGGGCGACTTTGCGGCGATGTTCCGCCACTCGCCCATCTGCCGCATGATGCGCCAGCCCAAGGAGCACGGCATCTGCACCGACTGCGACCACGTGGCGTCGTGCGGCGGCGGGTGCCGTGCCGCGGCCTTCGCCCTCACCGGGCGCCTCGACGGCTCGGACCTCTCGTGCCCCGTTCGCCGCGCCAAGCTGGCCACCGACCCCTCATCCTTCTGGTGCCCCTGGCGCTGGGCGAGGCGGCCATGTGGCTCGTGGTCAGCCCGGTCACGGCGCTCCTCGCCCTCGAATCGTGCTATGCGCTCCGCTATCGCTACGAGTGAGCGGGAGGACGCGGCAAATCCGAACGTTCGCCGTGCTGTGGACGAGGGGGAGTTGCTCTGGCAGAGCGGCCACGAGCGCTCTGGCCGCTGCCTCGGGCCGCGCCCTCACCACCATGTCCTCGGGTTCCTCGCCTAGAGCCAAGTGGGTGATGCCGTTCTCGCGCAGCAGGCGCAGCGCGGCCTGGGGCTCCATCCCCTCGCGTAGCGGCATGCGAACCACCTCGGTCAGCTCGTCCGCCACGGCGCGGACGAGTTCCAGGTGACGCACGTAGGCCAGCCTGACCGGCCGGTCCGCCAGGCCGAGGACGAACCGCGCGATGTCAAGCTGCGCTTCGCCCAGGACCACGTTGCGGACCGGCGGCAGCGAGGGCACCCAGGTGCGTCTGACGGACTCGACACCGTCCAGCGCCCCACCCGCGAACAGGACAGCTAGCCCCGCCACAGGAAGCGCCGCCCAAAGGCGGCGAGCCGCCTCGTCCCTGAGATGCGCGAGCCGCGCGACGGCGCCCGCGAGGCGGTCAACGCCATCCGGCAGGTACGCCAACATCAGGGGAGCCACGGGCAGCCACAACCTGCCCTTCCCCAGGTGGGGCCACAGAAGAGTCAGGGCAGCGTACGTGGCGAAGCAGTACTCCTGAGGCCACGGGTCCCGCATCCGCCGCAAGAACCCGATGAGCACGAGCGCCAGGACGATGGGCCGCAAGCCGCCACTCACCGGTCCCAGGCCATAGCCCACGATGGCTTGGCCGGCCGCCCGCATCTGCCTGTACGCCATCCCCACTGCCCTGACCGCCAGGCGCCGCGCCCCCTCGAACGAGAAGGGCGAATGGCCGTCGAGGACGTCCTCGCGAATGAAGTCCCCATAGGTGGCCGACCCCGCCTGGGCGTGCGAGGACACCCAGGCCCCCCAGGCAACCAGCGGCGGCAACGCGATGCCGACAAAGAGCAGACAGAATAGCGCGCACCGACGGGCGCACCTCCGCCACAGCGACGGCCGCAGAAGCCAGGCCACGACGCCGAGGTAGAAGAAGAGCCCCGCCAGCCGAGTGAGCGCGGCAAGGGCCAACGCCGCCAGTGACACGACGGCGGAAAGCCAATGCCCCTCGCGCTCGCGCCAGAAGCGGTCCGATGCAGCCACGAAGACCATCGTGAAGAAGAGAAAGGGAATGTCCGACATCAGGAGGCCGGACATCCTGACGAAGATCGGGCAGGACGCCATGAGAAGCGCCAACGCGAGCCTCCGCCGTCCCGCGAAGCGTTGCGAGAACACCCACCACGAGCCGAGAAGGGCGCCCAAGCTCGCCAGCACCACGAGCAGCTTCTCTGGGCCATACTGGGCTCGTGCCGGAGAATCCACGGCCGCCAGCATGGCAGGGAAAACCGGCGGGTAGGCACGGTGGGGAACGCCATCAATGCGGTATCCCTCGCCCCTGGCGAGGGAGCGCCCCAGCGCGAGGTAGTAGGCCGTATCCGAGTTCATCGAGACCCAGGGCGTCCACAGCGGCCCGAGAACCGAGGCCGCCCACATCGCCAGCATGCAGGCGAGCGCTCCGCCCCGTGACGCGAGCGCGGAGTCCAGCCACCGCATTGCGCCCACCGGTGAGGGCGGCTTTGTCCCTTCGCATTGGGGCGGCCTCGTGCCCACGCAGGGTATCCTGGCGTGCCGGAAGTGCTAAGCGCGCAACATCATAGCGGCTGCCGTGTGCAGATCAAGGAGGCCAGGGCGGCCAACACGGGGTGCAGTAACGGATTTGCACGCCGAAGCGGGCGTTCCTGTTTGTAGTTCGGCCTTCAGGCGGTCTTCAGGGCTGCCAGGGCCGACAGAGGAACCGCGTAAACGCCGAACTACAAACGAGGGCGGGCGGCGCACAAATCCGTTACTGCACCCGCCAACACGTCTGCCCTTGACGGGGAACGTCTCGTGCGTTAGGATCGGCGTCGGGCAGGCGCTTCCACCGGGAAGGAGAGACGTGGTCAAGAAGCGGGTCATGATCATGGGGCCGGGGTGGGTGGCGGGCGAGCACATCAAGGGCTACTGCCGCGACCCGAGGGCGGAGGTCGCCGCCATCGTGGGCTTCCGCCCCGAGGATGCCGCCCAGTGCGAGCGGTATCGCCAGCAATATGGCTTCGCGGCGCCTTACTACGACGACCTCGGCAAGGCCATCGCTGAGTCGGGCGCACAGGCCGCATCGGTCTGCACGATCAACCACATGCACTACGCGAACGCCCTGGCGGCGGTCGAGGCGGGACTCCACGTCTTCTGCGAGAAGCCGCTCGCCCTGACCCCCGAGCAGGTGGATGGCCTGGTGGCCGCGGCCAGGAGCCGGGGCGTCGTCACCCACGTCGGCCACGTGGTCCGCTGGTACTCCGCCGTCGCCGAGCTGAAGCGGAAGGCCGAGGCCGGCCTCTTCGGCACCCTCTACTACGGCGAGGCCGACTACTTCCACCAGTACATCGGCGAGTGGAAGACCAAGGCGGCCACCGGCGGCTCGACGTGGCTCATGGGCGGCATTCACGCCCTCGACCTGCTCCTCCACTTCATGGGCCACGATTCGCCGGTCGCCGAGGTTTATGGCGTCTGGCAGCCCGCTCAGTGGCGCAAGGACTTCGATTACGAGACGGCCTCCTGCGCCATCCTCCGCTTCGCCGACGGGCGGCTCGGCAAGGTGGCGACCGATGCGGAATCGGCCGTACCCTACACCTTCCGCCTTCGCCTCCACGGCACCAAGGGCGGCATCAACCAGGCATTCTACCACTCGCCCGACATGCCCCCGAAGCAGTGGGCCAAGCAGGAGGGCCAGTATCCCGACGACTGGCACGTGGCCGAGCACCCGTTCCCTGCCGAGGTGAGCTACTTCCTCGACTGCATCGAGTCCGGCCGCGACTCCGACCTGTGCTTCGCCCGCGCCGCCAAAGCCTACCACCTCATCTTCGCCATCGAGCACTCCGCCCGCACAGGCAAACCCGTCCGCTTCACGAGGGGCTGAATATGGGTTGCCGGTCGGAGGCTTTCTGCTATAATGGTGGAGCAGAGGACAAGAGACGAGGAGTCCTGCAGTGGTTATCGTGAAGGCAAAGTATGAGAATGGGAAGATCGAGCTGCCCACTGACTTCGCCGCTCACAAGCCATGCGAGGTCACGGTCTTGTTCCCCGACGAAGTCGCTCCCAAGCGGAAGCTGGGCGACAGTGAAGCCTTCCGCCGCGCGGCGGGAGGATGGCACGGACTCGTGGACTGCGAGAAGCTCAAGCGGGACATCTATGGGGCTCGCAGGATCTCAACGCGGCGAGTGCCCAAGCTGTGAACGGCTACATGATTGACACCGATTGGGCTGTGGATTGTCTCGACGGCGATAGCGGAGTCATCGCTCAGCTAGGCGACCTACCAGAGGGAAGCCTCTACCTGAGCATTATCCTCACTTGCCGAGCCATATGAGGGCGTTCTCTACAGCCGGGAGCCCGATGTGGCTATGGCCCGGCTTCGAGACCTGCTGCAAGATGTGACGTTGCTAGGCATCACCACGCAGACGGCCCACCTCTGCGGCGAACACCGGGG
>VGYV01000741.1 GCA_016872855.1 Planctomycetota bacterium | reverse complement strand
CTGGGCTGCGGCGGCCCGCCGCTATCGCCAGCTCTTCGAGGAGGCCACGGGAGCCGTCCCACTCTGGGAGAACCGCTGCCGCTGGGTGCGCTCGGTCCACGCCGTCTCCACAAGCGTGCCTTCGCCCGCCGAGGCTGAGGTCTACTATCGCCGGCTGGCCGAGCTCATCCCTCCCGCCAGGCTGCTCCTCTTCTACTGGAATGGCGGCGACATCCTTCTCTTCGGCGACCACCGCTACAAGGACAAGGCGCGCCGACCCAGCCCCGAGGCCGTCGCGGCTCTCCAGAAGCAGGGCTTCCGCTGGATGGGCTACCATCCTTACGTGCTCATCTATTCCCCCAAGGGCACCGAGGCGCGGCTCAAGGAGCTGGCCTCGCGGGGCGAGCTGCCCGAGGGCTATGCCTTCGCGCCCGACTATGGCGGGCCGCCCGAGCGGTTCCACGGCCACTTCCGTCCCGTCTCGACCGGCTATTACAGGAAGCTCGACGAGGCCGAGCTATGGGTGGTCCACCCAGGAAGCCGCGAGGGCAGGGAATACCTGGCCCGCAACTTCGGGAGCTACTGCAAGGCGCACGGGATGAGCGGCGCCTACATGGACATCCTCGGCGGCGACCACAGCTACCAGTTCCCCCCCGAGAAACAGGTCCTCGGCGGCCTCACCTTCCCGATGGGCGAGGCCCAGGCCTTGCGGGAGATGCGGCGCAGGCATCCCGACCTCGCGGTGATGAGCGAGATCGAGTCCGAGTGGACCGTCGCCCACACCTTCTACACCTGGGAGGGGGCCACGCACTTCGAGCTGCCCAGGAGGCACGCCTCGATCCGCACGAAGGTGAACCACCCGCTCCGCACGGCCCTCTGGGGCAGCTACGCCTGGACGCAGGACCAGGAGCTCGACCCGGCGGAGTCGGCCCTCATCGGCGCCCTGCCCCCGCTGGTGGCGGGAGACGACTGGAGCGTCGCCCGCGCCCGCCTCTTCGCCGACGAAGAGCTGTTCAACGACCTCCCTCCGGGGCGCTGGCCTCCCGAGGCCCTGGCCTGCTATCGCGGCCGGGGCGGCAAGCGATTCGAGTTTCGGAAGCTCCCCTTCGGCGACGCCTTCGTCGAGGCTACCCCGTCGGGCCACAAGCTCAGGCTGGGCCGCTTCATCGGCCAGAGCTGGGGCTGTGCGGCCCGCCCAGCGCAAGTCCAGGACTGGGCGGCGTACCGCGATGGCATGCCGATCGGGCTGAACCCTGACCGAGTGTATCCCTTCCTCCTGGAGACGCCGAGGCCCGAGGGCTGGCTCTGGATCACCAGCCTGCCCGAAGGCGCCTTCATCAATGCGGTTCGCCACTCGAAGGGCTACAGCGTCGTTGAGCTGGATGCCCCTGCGGACAGGCAAGGCACTGGGCGGGTGACGGTCGTCCTCCATCGAAGGTGTCTGAGAGTGTGTGAGCCCCAGTGGGAGACCGAAGGCCCATTCGAGGCGGGCATCGAGGCGACGCTGACCACGAAGATCCCCGGCGGCCTGGTCTTCGTGTGGGAGGAGCCTGCGGTGGCGGACGGCCGCTTCCGCAGCGACTTCAAGGGCGCGAGCGGCCATCTCCTCGCCAGGGGTGTGGCCGACCGCTTCTGGTGCTACAACGCCGCTATCCGCTGCATGGCAGCCCAGGTCGGAGGCAGGGAACTCCGCGCGGTCAGCATCGGGCCGGGCCGCTACCGCGGCTACGCCGACCAGTGGCTTCGCCTGGCCGCCGGGGCCAGCCCCGTCCTCAAGTTCGACGTCGGCTATCCCCCTCCGCAGGAGAAGAACCGCCCGACCCTGCCGCCCCTGGCATTCTCCGTCCGCGTGAACGGCCAGCGCGTCTGGTCGGAGGAGGCGAAGCCGCAACCCGATTGGCGCCCGCGCGAGGTCCCGCTTCAGCGCTGGGCCGGCCGCACCGTGCTCGTCACTCTCTCTGTCCAGGCGATTGGCAATCGCGACACCCATCCCTCGCACACCGACCTCCCTGGCCTCTTCGGCCGAGTGCGGGTGGACAACAACCCGCATTCGCTCGATCCGCCCGAGGGCGCCGCGCTGCCCAAGCCGAAGCGAATCCTCCTGGCCGACTCGTTCAAGGGGCCAGAGCTGGACAAGGCGTGGAGCGTCCACGTCTCGGCCGCGCGAATCGCCGTGGAGGGCGGAATGGTCTGCTTCGAGGGCGAGCACTACAAGCACGCCCTGATCGCGCGGCCGCTCTCGGAGGCCAACCTGACGGCCCAGGTCCGTCTGCGGGTCGGCCGCTCCGGCTGCGAGACGGGCTGGAACCCCGGCCTCGGCCTCTACTGGGGCAAAGGTAGGCATTGCTTCCTCACGGCCGGAGGCTACCGTGGCGGGGACGAGACATTCGTCATCCGGGGCTGTGGCGCCGGCCGGATTCCGCTCGGGACGCGGACGGCCGCCGTCGGCGACGACAACCGCTACGACCTCTGGCTCAGGATCGCTCTGTCCGAGAAGAGCATCGCCTATTGCTCCTCCCTCGATGGCAAGGCCTGGCACGTCGAGGCGGAGTTCCCCCGCCCAAAGGACTACGCCGCCCCGCCGCGGCTCCTCATCCTCGGTCGAGGCGGCGACGGGCCTGCCGACGGCTTCCAGAACGATGAGCGCTGGACAACGGGGGTGACAAAGGCCTATATGGGGGAGCTGGTTGTCGGACAAGAATAGCCGTCTGGAGGAAGCAAGATGAAACCAAGCACGATGCGCGTGCTCCTCGCCCTCGTAGCCTTCGCAGGCGCAGGGAATTCGGCCGAGGCCCTCCGCGACCCCGAGCTGGCCATCCCCTTCGCCAGGCAGCCGCCCGTCATTGACGGCAGGCTTCAGCCCGGCGAGTGGCAGCACGCCGCGGCCATCACGATGTTCGAGGCATATCCCTGCGGCGTGCCCCGCGTGATGCGCCAGGAGCAGCCCGTCTTCTATCTCTGCTGGGACAAGGAGCACCTCTACGTTGCGATGGAGTCCGTGGACTCCAACACGAACACCATCGTGGCGGCGTGCGCGCTGCACGACAACCTGCGCATCATCGGCGACGACTGCGTCGAGATGATGATCGCCCCCGGCACGAAGGACGACCTGAAGCAGTTCGACTTCCCGACCTACTACTTCGCGTTCAACTCGATCGGCACGCTTTGGGACGCCCGCTTCGTCCCGCTGCTCGCCGAGTGCCACAACTCGTGGGAGAGCCACCCGAGGATCGCGAACTCAGTGGACGGCACGCACTGGGTCGCTGAGGTGGCCGTTCCGCTGAAAGCCATTGCGAAGGAGGCGCCGAAGGACGGACAGGTGTGGCGGATGAACTTCGACCGCACCTACTCCGGCTACCACTGGTCGGCCTGGAACGCCGGCGGCGCGCTCAACGACGCCCGTGTCGGCGGCAACGTGGCCTTCGCCACGCAGTCGGCAGCCGTGCGGCTGCTCTCGTGCGAGGCCATCGCCGACGGCCTCCTGAAGCTCCAACTGGAGGTGGCCAACCCGACCGACAAGCCGCAGAGGGTCAAGCTCGGTGTCAAATGCACGGGCCAGAGCGAACCGGGCAAGGATGCCGCGTCCGTCGGCTCAGACGAAAAGGAGGTCACGGTCGAGCCAGGGAAGGCCCAGGAGGTCGTGCTGGGCCGCGGCGAGCGGCTCCTGCGGTTCAACCGGGTCGTCGTCGAGGCGACGGAGGCGTCGGGGCGGCGGCTGTTCTTCCTGGAACGCGACGTGCAGGTGCCCGCGCCGCGATTCGTCAAGCGGGTCGCGCCCAAGGTGCCGCTGGTCTACGTCTTCCCCCGCTTTCTGCCGTCGCTCGAGCGCCTCGCGGTGGTCGTGGACTACACGGCCTGGGCGAAGAAGAGCGGCCAGGCGGTCGAGGCCCCGACCGCCGAGGTCAAGGTCTTCCGCCAGGGCGACGAGGCCGGCAAGCCCGTGCTGGACGGCCTCCTCAAGGAATTCAGGGGCAGCAAAGGCACCTGGCGCCACTCGACCGCCGGCCTGCCCGAGGGCAGCTACTCGGTCAAGGTCAAGGTG
>VGYV01000740.1 GCA_016872855.1 Planctomycetota bacterium | reverse complement strand
AGAAGGCGACGAGTGCGGCCGCGTAGGGCAGGAGCGTGGGACGCCTGAGCCACGGAAGACGTTGCGGAGCCAGGCGGCCCAGAGCCAGAGGAAGACCAGGAAGCCCGGGACGCCCAGCTCGGCGAGCGCCTGGAGGTAGTCGTTGTGGGTGTCCTTCGCCCAGTCGGCGAGGAGGGGGCGGTAGAGGGGGTAGTGGAGGCCAAAGGTGCCGAGGCCGACGCCGCCGAGCGGGTGGTCGCGTGCCATGTCGAGTGCGCCCTGCCAGTAGCCCAGGCGGACGCCGCCCGAGGTCAGCAGGTCGTGGAGCAACTGGACGCGCACGATGCCCAGGGCGACGAGGAGGGCGAAGGCGGCGGCCGCGGCCGCGACGACGCCGAGGAGCAGGCGCGCGTGCTCCACGAGGAAGCGCTTGCCCAGCATGGCGGCGAAGGCGGCCAGGCCGGCTCCGAAGGCCAGCCAGCCGCCCTTCGAAAAGGTGAGGAGCAGGCAGGCGAGCGCGGCGGCCAGCCAAAGGCCCGAGAGGCCCAGGAACCACCGCCCCCGCTCGCCCGCCCGAAGGCGGTCGAGGACGTGGCCGATGAAGCCGGGCACCACGAGGGCCAGGAAGCCGGCGAAGCTGTTGGAGAGCAGAAAGGTCGAGTAGATGCGTCCGGTCGCGCGGGCCATCAGGTCGCCCAGGAGCTGCGGGTTCATCCGCAACTCGGCCGTCACCAACCACGGGTGCTCCGCGATCATCCGTTGCGACAGAGGAAGATTGACGAATTGCTGGAAGAGGCCGTGGAGGCAGACCACAAAGGCCGAGGCCCAGAGCATGCGCAGGAAGTCGCCGCGGCCCGGCCCCTGCTCGCGCGCCACGGCGGCCACGAGCACCGCGAAGGCCACGCCGTAGGCCATCCACTCGAGCAGCGTGGCCAGGCTCTCGACCGGGTGGGAGGAGCGGAAGGTGGAGACGGCGGCGAGGAGGAGCAGGGCGATGGCCGGGAGGCCCATCCCGGTCCGCGGCAGGGCGAGCCGCTGGGCCATGGCGGCCCGCACTAGCCAGGCGAGGGCGGCGATGAAGACACACATCTCGACCCACAGGTTCGCCTCGTGCCGATGGCCCGGCAGCAGCGGGCGCAGGACCACTGCGAGGGCGAGGAAGAACAGGAGAATGCCGTCGAGGAGGCGGGGGACGGGGCTCTCGATTGCCGATTGCCGATTGCCGATTGCCGATTGCGGACCGGGGGACTTGGCCATCGGTCTCCCCTCAGTTCCGTCGGCGTCCCGCGCGCTCGAGGAGCGCGATGAGGACGAAGATGGTGACGCCGATGGCCAGGGTGGTGATGGAGCCGGCCTCGTCGAGCGAGCCGAGGAGCGTGGCGACCAGGCCGAGGCAGAAGGTCACGAGATAGATGAAGATCACTGTCTCGCGCTTGCTCATGCCGATGGCCATCAGGCGGTGGGAGAAGTGGCTGCGGTCGCCCCGCCAGATGGGGCGGCCCTCGCGCAGCCGAATCGCGATCACCGTCACCGTGTCGAACACGGGCAGGGCCAGGATGAAGAGCGGCATCAGGACGCGGTAGAGGCGCCCAGAGGGCGCGTCGCCCGATTCGTAGAAGGTGAACAGGATGGTGAGGGCGGAGAGTGCGAAGCCGAGGAAGAGTCCGCCTGCATCGCCCATGTAGATGCGCGCGGGCGGGAAGTTGAAGACCAGGAAGCCGGCCGTCGCCCCCGCGAAGCCGAGGGCCAGCCAGGCCATCAGGTCCTGGCCCGACTGGAAGCCTACGAAGGCCAGGACACCCGAGGCCACCAGCGCCACGCCCGCCGAAAGCCCGTCCGTGTTATCCAGGAAATTGAAGGCATTGGTGATGCCGACGATCCAGAGGACCGTGTAGAGGAACGAGAGGCCCGGCCAGCCGACGAACAAGGTGACCCGCAGCTCATTCGACATCAGGTACAGGCCGCTCGCCACGGCCGCCTGGACGGCGAGGCGGAGCGCGGGCGAGAGGTCGAACGCGTCGTCGAGGAGCCCGAGGAGCATGATGGCGAAGCCGCCGGCGAGGATGAGGCCGAGGGGATTGGCGCGGGGAGCGAACTGGCCGAAGGGGCCACCCGCCCGGGTGAGGAGGAGCGCCGCGGCGAGGGGAAGCCCCCAGGCGAGCCAGATGGCCACGCCGCCGCCCAGCGGCATGGGCCGCTCGTGGGCCTTGCGACCGCCCGGCGTGTCCACCAGCCCCAGCCGCGGGCTGACCCGCATCGCCAGCGCCGTGAACAGCACCGAGAGCGCGAAGGGCACGGCGAAGGCCACGCCGCCGATGAGGAGGGGGCTCGTCAAGGGCAGTTTCCCCAGGATTCCCTGCTTCCGCCACTGTCAAGGATAGCGCATGCCGCTGGCGGGGGTCAAGGGGGGGAGGATGGGACGGATGGGACCTATGGGATCCACGGGACGCGAGCGCCTTCGCCCCATAGGTCCCACGGGTCCCATATGTCCCATTCTCGCTGGCCCGCCCCTACTTCTCCGCAGCCGTGAAGCAGTAGAGGTTTTCTCCCGTGCGGATGAGGAGGCGGCCGTGGGCGGCGACGATGCTGGAGCGGGTGAAGGCCCGGCCCGTGGCACCCAGCTTGGTGGTGTGGAGGATCTTGAACTCGTCGCCGGCGGCGAGGACCGTGACCTCGCGCACCTCGCTGATGATGTAGAGCTTGCCGTCGGCCCCCGTAATCGAGGCGCGGATGACGGCGCGGCCGGGCAGCTCGCCCTGCCACTTCTGCTCGCCCGTCTTCGGGTCAACACAGGTCATGATGCGGCGGTCGTCGTCGAGGAAGTAGAGGCGGCCCTTGTAGAAGAGCGGGGTGCTGGCGTCGGGCGTGCGCTTCTCGAAGCGCCAGGCGACGGACTCCTCACCCAGCCTGCCCTCCCCCTTCGGCCTGAGAGCAAAGAGCGTGGAGAACTTGGGGCCGACGGCGATGACGATGTCGTCGGCCACGAGGGGCGAGGGCACGGTGCGCCAGTGGAAGATCTTGGTTGGGTTGTAGCCGCCCCAGCGCCAGAGTTCCTTGCCCGTCGCGGGGTCGTGGGCGGTCATGTAGTCGGCGCCGTAGACGAGGATTTCGCGGCGTGGGGACACGCCGCCCACATTCACCTCGCGCGGGATGGCCGTGCTGTAGGACTCCTGGGCCTCGGCCACGGCATCGGTCTCCCGCGCGTGCTTCCACAGGTCCTTGCCCGTCGCGGGGTCAATGGCCAGGAGATAGGACTCCGAGACCTCCTTCGACTCTGGCGCGGTCCGATAGGCGTGCTGTTGCTTGTTGCGGATGGCGACGACGTAGAGCTTGCCCTGGTAGAGGAGGGGGCTGGAGCTGTAGCCGAACATCAGGGCGTTGTGGCCGTGGTCCTTCTCCAGGTCGCGGCTCCACAGCTCCTTGCCCTCGAAGTCGAAGGCGAACAGGCTGGCCGTGCCGTAGAAGAACCAGACCGTCTTGCCGTCGGTGACTGCGGAGGGGGAGGCCATGTTGTTGCGGGAGCCGGGGCGGTCCTTGCCGGTCTTGTTCTTCCATAGCACCTTGCCGGTCTTCAGGTCGAGGCAGAGGGCCAGCAGGTCGGCCGTCGAGGCATCCACCGAGGGGAGGAAGATGCGGTCGCCCCACACGATGGGCGTGGCGCCGCAGGAGCCTGGGATCGAGAGGGGCGTGGTCCAGGCCACGTTCTCCGTCTCGTCGAACTTCGTGGGAAGGTTCGTCTCCGTGGTCGAGCCGTTGAGGAACGGCCCGCGCCACTGGGGCCAGTTCTCGGCGTGGGCAAGCGCCGCGGCCAGGGTGACGGCAACGAAGCAACACGTCCTGTGGTTCATCCCGTGCCTTTCATCGTGGGTCAGAAGATACCGTTCCTGCCGATGGTGCGGGCGGCGAGCTCGCGCCAGCGGAGCGCCTCATCGGCGCGCAGGAAATCCATCGGACAGTAGTCGTCGGTCAGCACGAAGGCGTCGGGCCGCGAGGGAGCGATGGCGAGGCGCTGGATGTCCTGGCTCACGCGGAGGCCGTCGGAGGCGCCC
>VGYV01000739.1 GCA_016872855.1 Planctomycetota bacterium | reverse complement strand
CTGGCACACGAGGAGGCCGTCCTCGGCCGTGTAGCCCTTGAGGTCGCCCTTCCAGCCTTCGAGGGTCTTGCCATCGAAGATGCTCACGAAGCCCTCCTCGGTCGCCTCGCCCGCCCACGCGGCCGCCGCCAGCACGCACGCCATCGCCACAATCGCCGTCCGACGCATGGTCCGGTCCTCCTTTCCGGATGCGGTCCATCTCTGTAGGTAACCGCGACCGGGCTGGGTGCCCCCCACCGGGCTTGCCCCGGTGGAGGCCGGGTTTGACAACTACCGCGCGCCCTGTCCTCTCTTCCCCCCTCCCCCCCGCCCGCCGCGGGCGGGGGGGAGGGGGATGGGGGTGAGCGTGGCGGCACGTAGTATCCAAACCCTCGCTCCACCGACACGAGGTTGGTGGGGGCGGTACATACCACCTACAGTTAGGGTCCGCACCCCTCGTTTCCTCCCGCCTTGACATCCTGTCGAACGCGCCGTATTCTACCAGGAGGGAGCGGGCGGTTCCACTTGCCGGAGGGTTCGTCATGCTCACGCGGAACGTTTCAGTTGTCTGGGCCATCGTGGGGCTGATGACGCTCGCGGCCCCGCTGGGCGCGGGGGAGCCTCGGGCGGGCGCCGAGGTCGTCGCGAAGGTTGACGACGTGGTCATCACGCGCGACGACGTTGCGCTCGCGCGGCGCTTCCTGACCATCGCCAACCCTGAGCTTACCTTCAACAACCGCCAGATCATCGAACACCTGATCGACCGCGTCCTGTGGCAGCGGTACATCGCGAAGCAAGGCCTGCGACCGAGCGCCGCCGTGCTCCAGCGGGCCATACAGGCCGTTGATGACAAGTTGCGTCAACAGGGCTCGACCTACCAGAAGTCCCTTGCTGCGCTCGGACTGACGGCCGAGGAGGACGCCGCCAATCTGAGCTTCGAGCTGGCCATGGAGCGGCTCGGGAAAGCAATCCTGGCCGAGCTGCGGCAGGAGGAGATCAAGGCTGAGTTCGACGCTCGCCCCGAGTGGTACGACGGCAGCCGCGTGCGCATCAGCGAGATCTGCCTGGACACCCGCGACTTCGCGCACGACCCCGATAGGTTGAGGAAGGCAAAGGAACGGATCGGCAAGATTCACGAGATGCTCCAAGGGGGGGATTTCGACCGTCTGGCCCGCGACTACTCGGACGGTCGCGCGGGCGTTGCTGGGGGTGACCTCGGCTGGTTCCTGCGCAATGGCAAGCCGCTGGAGGAGCACGTCGTCGCCCCGACCTGGCCCTTTGAGAGTCCCATGCGTATGCCATGTGTTCTCCGGAGTCTCCGAGAACCCGTCGCGATGGAGGCCGGGCCTATGAACGAGAGATTTGGGCTTGGGGCGCCGCGCCCCGCGCGCGCAGAGCCCATGGACGAGGCCCTCATCGCGGCGGCGTGGGGACTGAAGGTCGGCGAGTTCACCAAGCCCATCCAGAGCGCGCGCGGCTGGCACATCCTCAAGGTGACCGAGCGCGAGCCCGCCTACTCCACCTTCCAGGGCACCCGGGCCGCCGTCAGGAACGCCCTCGCCCGCCGACGCATCGAGGCCATTCTCAAGGAGCTGCGCGCCAAGGCCAAGATCGAGACTTTCCTTCAGGTCCCATGAATAGGCGCTTTCCGAACGTGACAGGCACGTTGGCGCCCGGGATGTTACAGTGATGGTGCTTGTCTTCTGGAGGGCAGCCGTGCGTACGCGGAACGCTGTGCTGGTCTGTGCCGCCGTCGGGCTGGTGGCGCTCGCGTCCCCGCTGGGCGCGGGGGAGGAGCGCGGGGACGACGTGGTCGTCGCGAAGGTGAATGGCGCGCCCATCACGCGCCAGGATCTCTTGCGGCTGCGACGCTACCTGCTCATTGGCGACCGGCAGCGCACCCTCGATATGCGCCAGGTCCTCGACTACGCCATCAACCGCCTGCTCTGGGAGGCGTACCTCGAGAAAGGGAACCTATGGCCGACCGCCGCCGACGTCCAGCGGGCCATCCAGCAGATTGATGCCCACCTGCGACAGGGTGGGGTAGCTGTTTCAGGCTTGAGGGTGCTTAGCCCCCTTGGCCTGACTGGGGACGAGCTCGCCGCCCACGTCAGGTTCGAGCTGGCCATGCGAGGGCTTGCGGCCAGGATGCAAGCCCAGCTTCGGCCGGAGGAGATCAAGGCCGAGTTCGACGCCCGCCCCGAGTGGTACGACGGTAGCCGCGTGCGAATCAGCGGGTTCTGCCTGGGCACCAGGCACCTCGCTGACCAGCCCGATAAGCTGGAGAAGGCCAAGCAGCAGATCGAGAAGACCCACGAGGGACTCCTCAAGGGCTGGGACTTCGACCGACTCGCCCGGTCCTTCTCGGACGACCCGGTGGATCCGTTCAACCGTGACCTCGGCTGGTTCTTCCGCAGCGGGAAGGCGGCGGACGAGTCGGCCCCCTCGCCGACCTGGCGGTTCGAGGGCCCGGCGTGGGACCAACGCATTTTGGAGGCCCTCCGAGAGCCCCTTATGAAGGACGCCGGGCCGGTCATTTCAGGGACTGGCCCCCGGCGCCGAGGTCGCGTGGAGCGATTGGAGGAGCCGCTCATCGCAGCAGCGTGGACACTGAAGGCGGGCGAGTTCACCAGGCCCATCCAGAGCGCGCTCGGCTGGCACATCCTCAAGGTGACGGAGCGCGAGGGCGGCCACTTCACCTTCTTCGGCGCCAGGCACATTGTCAGGGACGCCCTCGTCCGCCGACGGCTCGAGGCCATCCTCGCTGAGCTGCGCGCGGCCGCGAAGATCGAGACATGCCTGCAACGCGAGTGAGTGGCTACCGCGCGAAGATGCCAGCAACGGGGAGGGTGAAGCCGGGCAGAACGCCGCCCCCAGAAAGCGTTTCAGACGCGCCGAGGACCTCGATCTCCGTGCGGCTGCGGTAGACCGAAACCGTCTTCGTCGCCGGGTCAACCACCCAAACCGTCCGGCAGCCTGGCAGCCTGCATCGAGCCAGTCCTGGACCTTGGCGTTGACTTCGCTCGCCCTGTCGTTGGGAGAGAGGACCTCGACCGCGAGGTCGGGGGCGCCCTCGAAGAAGCGCGTCCTCTCGCCCGCCGGGATTCGTTCGGCCCGGACGAACGCGACATCGGGTGCGCGAACGGTGTCGGGGTCGCGGGCGATGATGAAACCGGGCTCTCCGGCGAGCACGTCCCCCAAACCGTTAGCCTCCACGAAATTGCCCAATGCTCTTGCGAGCCGCGCCTCGATGCTGCCGTGTACATAGCCGGGGGGCGAGACCATGATCAGTTCCCCACGCACGAGTTCGCACGGCCCCAGGTCTGGAGCCTCGAATAGTTGCTCGGCGGTTGTGATTTCCGCAGTCGTTGCCATGCCTCAATCCTACCCGCCCGCAATCGGGAGTCAAGCGCCGGGCGACACAGCTTGCCTGACCTTCTGTACCCCAACACCTAACACTGAACACCCAACGCCGCCTCTCCTCACGCCGGCAGGGTCCAGGGCTGGCGGTAGACGCGGCCGAGGAGGCGGTTGGCCTCGTCGTCGCCGGTGAACTGCTTCTTCGATTCGTCCCAGTTGAGGGTGCGGCCGCCGAGGAGGAGGCTGATGCGGCCGAAGAACATTGGCGTGGTCATGTTGACGACGTAGGGCAGGTTGCTCTCGGTGAGGCCACGGGTCTTGACGCAATTGAGGAAGTCCACGTGGTGGCCCGGCGAGCGCGGGAGGGTGCGGGGCACGCTCTCGACGTCCTTGACCCTCTCCTTGCCGCCGATGGCGAGCCAGCGCTCGCCGTAGTTGCAGGTGAGCCAGCCGTCGGTGCCGTAGAAGGTGCAGGCCATGCCCCAGCCGCAGTTCTCGGGGGTCTGGGGGGTCGAACTGGTCCAGTAGTACTTCAGGCCGTCGGGGAACTCGAGGTCAACGTCAATCGTGCGGGGGGCGTCGGCGATGCCCTGCTTCTGAAGCTCGCCGCGTGCGGTGATGGTCTTGGGCGTGGTGTTGATGTCGGCGGCCCAGAAGCCGATGTCGGAGATGTGGCACCAGAAGTCGGCGTAGTGGCCG
>VGYV01000738.1 GCA_016872855.1 Planctomycetota bacterium | reverse complement strand
GCCCCAACATCGGAGGGGACGACTGTCCTGCACAGGACACCTGCCCTTATTGAACGACTACGGAAGGCTTGTTCCCTGTCCCGCGACCACCCCTTGGACCGCCGCTTACGCGGAGGCCAATACAGCGGGCGCCTCCATTGCGGCCAAGGCCAGCGTTCCGTAGTTGAACAACTACGGAACGCTTGTTCCCGGTCCCGCGACCACCCATTGGACCACCGCTCACGCGGAGGCCAATACAGCCGGCGCATCCATTGGCACCAGGGCCAGTGTTCCGTAGTTGAACAACTACGGAACGCTCGTTCCCAGCACCGGCACCGCCCGGTGGGCAGCCGGTCACCAGGATGCCCACAGTCGGTCAGCCTTAGAGTGTCGCTCTTCTGAGCGCTCTGGGGCCGAGGACCACCCCGTCGCTCCGCTCGCTCCCACAACACCTGCCCACTAGGGAGTCGCTAAGGCAGAGGGCGCCGCAGGAGACCCCACGCGCCCGGCCCCGCCCAGCCTTCACAGCGAGGCGTCGGGGACGGCGCGTTCGCGGATGTCGACGATCTCGAAGTATTCGCGGCGGGTGAAGCCGAACATGCCCGCGAGGAGGTTGGTGGGAAACATCTCGACCAGGTTGTTGTTCTCGCGGACGTTGCCGTTGTAGAAGCGGCGGGCGGCCTGAATGCGGTCCTCGGTGTTCACCAGCTCGGTCTGAAGCTGAAGGTAGTTCTGGCTCGCCTTGAGGCTCGGGTAGTTCTCGACGCGGACGAGGAGCGCGGAGAGGGCGCGGACGAGCTTGTTCTCGCTCGCCGCCTGGCTCTCCGGCGAGCCGGTGTTGGCCACGCACTCCTGCCGGAGGGCGGTGATTCGCTCCAGCAACTCGCGTTCGTACTTCGCGTGGCCCTTCACGCAGTTCACGAGGTTCGGGATCAGGTCGTAGCGGCGTTTCAGCTCCGTGTCAATGTTGAACCAGGCCTCGTTGCAGTGGTTCCGCGCCCGCACCAGGCGGTTGTACATCCCGAAGACGAACAGCAGCAGGACGAAGGCCACGATGGCGACGACGATGGCAGGGTTCATTCCTGTTCCTCACAGGTGGCCTGGGGCACAAAGTCAGGCATCAGCTTACGGATTTCGACGACTTGGTTCAACGGTTGCTCCGCGCCCAGGCGCGGACGGCGGAGAGGGGGCAGGTGGCCACGGCCATGACGGTGTCCGCCCCGCCGTAGTAGAGGAAGAAGGTGTCGTCCTTGACGACATGGCCGCAGGAGAAAATGACGTTCTTCACGTCGCCATACAGCTCGTAGTCGGCCTGCGGCTCGATGATGGGCTCGGGGTGTTGGCGGATGATCTTGCGCGGGTTCTCCGCGTCGAGGAGCATCAGGCTCTGGCGATAGACGCTCTTGGCGTCCACTCCGTGGTAGACGACGAGCCAGCCCTCGGGGATGCGCAGGGGCGGCCCCGAGAGGCCGATCTTCCGGTGTTCCCAGGTGTTGGGGCGCGGCCGGGCGAGGATTTCGAACTCGCCCCAGTGATAGCAGTCGTCGCTCCAGGCGAGCCACATGTTCGGTGGGTCGCGGTGGATGAGGCAGTAGCGTCCGCCGATCTTGGCGGGGAAGATCGCCGAGTCCTTGTTGTTCAGGTGGGGCAGGATGATGCCGTAGCGGGTCCAGTGGAGCAGGTCATCGGATTCCGCCATTGCCACGCGGGGGTGCCGCCCGTCGTAGGCGGTGTAGAGCATGCGGTACTTGCCCTCGACGAGCGTGATGCGCGGGTCCTCCACGCCGCGGCTCTCGCTGGGGTCCTGGCCCTGGTAGACCCACCCTGGCACCCGCGTGAAGTGGAAGCCGTCGTCGCTCGTGGCCAGGCCGATGCTGGAGACGTAGGCCGCGCCGAACGCGCGGTCGCAGGCGCGGTAGAAGAGATAGACCTCGCCGTCCTTGAGCACGGCGGCGGCGTTGAAGACCGAGTGGGCCTCCCAGGGGTTCTTCGGCTCGGCCTTGAGGATGGGGTTGCCGGCGAAGCGCGTGAGCGTAACCATCGGGCGGTTCTCCTCGAGTTGCGATGGGGTCACGTTGGCCGCCGAAGTATAGCGCGGCATGTCCGCGGGCACAAGGCCGCGATCGGCCTTGACATTCGGGCGGCGGGGCAGTAGCATTCAGGGACACGGCGGGCCACGTGCCGCCCGCTGCTGCGCGTGTGTCAAGGCGAAGGAACAGGTTCGGAGTGCGGGCTTCAGCCCGTATCCTGGCAGCCACGAGCCGCGAGCGACGAGCAGCGAGCCAGAGCGGTGACATCTTCTGGTCTTGGCCAAAGCTCGTGGCTCGGCGCTCGCCGCTCGAAGCTCCTACGGCCTGAAGGCCGCACTACAAACGCGGGGCTTGACAGCAGAGGGGACTCTGGGTTGGGCAAGCATCCTGGCAAGTGTCCGCGGTGCGGGTACCACCTGGTCTATGAGACGGCGGTGAGTGAGCAGATCATCTGCCCGCAGTGCCAGGTGTCGCTCGCCGTGCCCGGGAAGGAGAAGCGCGCGGACCGTGTGGACCCGCTGCTGGGGACGCGGCTGGGGCAGTACGAGGTGACGGAGCTGTTGGGCCGCGGGGGGATGGCGGCGGTGTACCGGGCGACGCAGACATCGCTCGACCGCCCGTGCGCGGTGAAGGTGTTGCCCAAGGCGTTGGCGAAGGACGAGGGGTTCGCGGCGCGGTTCCAGCGCGAGGCGCGCTCGGCCGCGGCCATCGCGCACACGAACATCATCCAGATCTACGACGTGGGCCAGCACGAGGACTACCAGTACATCGCGATGGAACTGGTGGAGGGTGAGAGCC
Source organism: Planctomycetota bacterium (assembly GCA_016872855.1). Classification (GTDB taxonomy): domain Bacteria; phylum Planctomycetota; class PUPC01; order DSUN01; family DSUN01; genus DSUN01. The sequence goes on along the minus strand of VGYV01000738.1, from coordinate 1,231 downwards.
TGGCCGACGCATTGCGTCGCGACGGCCCGCTGCCGGCCGCACGCGCCCTGGGCTGCATGAAGCAGGTCGCGGCCGCCCTCGCCGCCGCGCACGCCAAGGGGATCGTCCACCGCGACATCAAGCCGTCCAACATCCTCGTCACGCCGCAGGGCGTGGCCAAGGTGGCCGACTTCGGGCTGGCCAAGCGCATGGGCGGCGACACCGGGGTGACGCGCACTGGCCAGGTCATCGGCACGGCGCTCTACCTGCCGCCCGAGCTGGCCCAGGGGCGGGCCGCCGACGCGCGGAGCGACCTCTACTCCCTGGGCGCCACCTTCTACCACCTGGTGTCGGGCACGCCGCCCTTCGAGGCCGCGAGCCTGGCCGAGATGCTGGCTAAGCAGGCTGAGGAGGAGCCCGCACCGCTCGGCGAGGTGGCGCCCAGCGCGCCCCCCGGCCTGTGCCAGGTCATCCATCGCCTGCTGCGGAAGAAGCCGGAGGAGCGCTACCAGGACGCCGAGGAGCTGCTCGACGCCCTGTCACGCGTCGAGCGTGGCCTCGGCGTTGCGCCTGCGGCGCCCGCGCCCGCCCCGCCGCCCACGGCCGTCATTCCCACCATCGCCCCTCCACCCCCGGCCGCGCCCGCGGAGAGCGTGCCCGACATCGCGCCGCCGCCCGCCGTGGTGTCTGCGGGCGCTGTGCCCGACATCGCGCCGGCCCCCGAGCCGGCGCCGGCCCGTCCGCCCCGACGGCTGGGCCACGTCGCCGCGGCACATCCCCCGGGCGAACACGTCCACCACACCCCCGAGGAGTGGCGGGCGGCCCACAAGAAGGCGCAAAGGCGCACTGCCCTCTATGTCACCCTCGGCGCCGTGGGGGGCGTGGCGGCCATCATCGGCCTCGTCGTCCTGGCCTCTTCTGCACGCAGGGACACTCGCCGGGGACTCCCCCCGGAGGAGATCGCGCCGACGACGGCGAAGGACGCGAAGGCCACTGCCAAGTTCGACCCGGTGGAGTTCGAGGCCGAGCGGCTGTTCATTGATGCCCAGCGCGTGGCCGAGCGCGAGAGCTGGCTCACCGTCAAGTACCGGCTGCTGCGCCTCAAGAAGGACTTCGGCAAGACGAAGTTCGTCGCAGCCAAGCAGGCGGCCATTGATGCCTTGTGGGCGAGGGCCGAGGCCGCCCTCAAATCCTCGACCCCGGCCCCCACCACCGCCGCCCCGACCGACACGCCTGCGCCCCCGGCCCCCCC
>VGYV01000737.1 GCA_016872855.1 Planctomycetota bacterium | reverse complement strand
CCCCCGAAGACGCAGGCGGCCCTCCTGGAGGCGATGCAGGAGAAGCACGTGACGGTAGGGCGGAAGACGTATCCGCTCCAGGAGCCCTTCATGGTCATGGCCACGCAGAACCCCATCGAGCAGGAGGGCACGTATCCCCTGCCCGAGGCGCAGCTCGACCGCTTCATGTTCATGGTGTGGGTGGACTATCCGCGGAAGGAGGACCTGAAGGAGATCATCAAGGTGACGACTGCGGGGCGGCGGGAGGAGCCGGCGGCTGTGCTCGACGCGGCCGACGTGCTGGCGCTCCGCGATGCCGTGCGCATCATCCCCATCAGCGAGCACGTGCTCGACTACATTGTGCAGTTGGTGGAGGCGACTCATCCGAAGGACGCAACATCGCCCGAGGCCAGCCGCAAGTACCTGGCCTGGGGCGCTGGGCCACGAGCGGGGCAGTACCTCTCCCTGGGCGCCAAGAGCCGCGCACTCCTTCGGGGAAAACTGCACGCCACGGTCGAGGACGTGCGGGCGGTCGTCCACCCCGTCCTGCGCCATCGCCTGGTCACCAACTACACGGCGCTGGCCGAAGGAGTCGACGCCGATGCTGTGGTTGATGCCGTCATGAAAGCGGTCCCCGAAGGGAAGGCTTGAGTCCTGACGCGTGATGCGTGACGCGTGACAGGGAAGAGGCCTGCCAGCGATCACCCTCCTTAGTCTTCTCACGCGTCACGGGTCACGCGTCCGCGCCAGGCCCGCGACGAAGGGTGAACAGTTGTGTCCGTGACACGCTTTCTTGATCCGAGCATCCTCCGCTCGATTGCGAACATCGAGCTGAAGGCGCGGCTGCTGGTCGAGGGGCTGTACGCCTCGCGCCACCGCAGCCCCTACTACGGCTTCAGTGTGGAGTTCGTCGACCACCGCGAGTACGCCCCTGGCGACGAGCCGCGGACGATTGACTGGAAGATGCTGGCGCGGACCGAGCGCTACTTCGTCAAGCGGTTCGAGATGGAGTCGAACATGAACGTGGTGTGCCTGCTCGACGCGAGCCGCTCGATGGCCTACCGCCCAAGCGGCGGGGAGCGGCTGACGAAGCTGGAATACGCCTGCTATCTCACCGCGTCGCTGGCCTTCCTCGTGCATCGCCAGCAGGACGCGCCGGGCTTGGTGACGTTTGACCAGGACCTCCGCGAGTTCGTTCCGCCCAAGCAGGGGCAGCGGCACCTCTACACGCTGCTCGCCGAGCTGGAGAGCCTGGAAGCCCGCGGCGAGACGAATCTCGCCCGCGTGCTCGACACCATCGGCCAGCGGCTCACCCGCCGCGGCATCGTGCTCCTCATCAGCGATTGCTACGGCCCGCCGGCCCGCGTGGTGGACGGCATTCGCCACCTGGTGGCCCGCGGGCACGACGTTGTAGTGTTCCAGACCATGGATCATGATGAAGTAACGTTCCCGTTCCAGGCCCTCACGACGTTTCGGGACATGGAAACGGGCGGGCAGCTCATGAGCGACCCGTTGCGGCAGAGGCCGCTCTACCTGGAGCGGCTCGAGCGCTTCCGTGGCGCCATTGCCGCGGGAGCCATCGCCTGCGGGGCCGACTACCGCTTCGTGGACACCGCTCAGCCCATAGAGACCGTGTTGAAGGACTATCTGCTCTACCGCAGGGAACGCGCGCGATGAGCCTGTTGTTTCCGGCAATGCTGATCGGCCTGGTGGGCCTCGCCGTCCCCGTGGCGCTCCACCTGATCGCGCGGCACAAGTACCAGGTGCTGGAGTTCCCCTCCCTGCGGCTGCTCCAGGCGGACGAGCGGTCGAACGTCTTCGCAATGCGGCTAGTGGACGCCGGGCAGTTGGCCCTCCGCCTCCTCGTGCTCGCTCTCGTGGTGCTGGCGATGGCGCGGCTCTTCGCCTCGTGCGCCACGGGGAGCCGTGCGCCGAGGAACCTGGTGGTCGTGTTCGACTGCTCGGCGAGCATGCGGCTGAAGGCGGAGAAGGGGACGACGCTCTTTGACCAGGCCAAGGCTCGCGCGCGCGAGCTGTTGGGCGACATTCGGCCGCCGAGCCGTTGCGCGCTCCTGGCGGCGACCGACGCATTGGACGAGGTGGCGCCCCTTCAGCCCACGCCCGACCAGGCGCTCGCCGCCCTCGCCGCCTTACGCACAACCGATGGCAGCGGCTGTGGACTGGTTCGCGCCGTGGCCCGGGCGTGCGACCTTGTGGCCGGCCGCCGCGAGGCGCGCTCCCAGATCGTCGTCCTCACCGACCTGCGCTCCACAGCCTTCGAGGCCCGAAGCCAGCGAGATACGGAACGCATCCGCGAGGTCCAGCGCAGCCTCGGCAATGCCCTCGACATCGCGCTCGTGAATCTCGCGCCCGACCAGACGCCGAACCTCGCCATCACCCACGCCGCCGTGCGCGGCTCGCGCGTGAAGGTGGACGACGATGCCCACGTCATCGCCACCGTTCGGAACTGCGGCAAGGAGGCCAAGCCAGTCTCCCTCCGCCTCGAGGTCGGCGACCGACGCGAGCCCGCCGCCCGCCAGGTGACGGTGGAGCCGGGCTCGACAGCCCACGTTGATCTCACACTCCGGGTGAGCCGCGCGGCGCGCGCCTTTGTGCAGGCACGCCTCGACGACGCCGACCCGCTGGAGCACGACAACGCCTTCGCCCTGCCGCTCGACGTGGCCGACGCCCGCCGCGTGCTGATCGTGCATGAGGGTGGGGCGTCCACGCAGACAACCCTCCCCTCACCCCTCCCTGAGAGGGAGGGGGACCTGGGACCCCCTCTCCCTTCCAGGGAGAGGACGCCCCGGCCGCCCCAGGCGGGCGGGGCGGGTGAGGGTGGAGCGCGCGAACGGCTCGCGGCGCCGTCGGCGGAAGCCGAGGACAAGCTGAGCGGCGCGCGCATTCTTCAGCTTGTCCTCAACCCGGGCCGCGAGTTGGGGCGGGCCTACGGCACGGGCATCCGCACCACCGCCGTCACGCCCGAGGCCCTCGCGGCCCAGCCGCTGAGCCAGTACGACCTCGTGGCGCTCTACGACGTGAGCGCGCTGCCCGAGCAGGCGCTGAAGGACCTCGACACCTTCGCCAAGCAGGGCCGCTCGCTGCTTTTCATCTGCTCGCGCGACACCAACGCGATGAAGTTCAACCGCACGTTTGCGGCGGGCGGCGAGGGACGTGGCCGCCTGGCCCCCTCGGCGGTCGGCAACGACGTCGCCGCCGAGCCGCCCATCGGCCTCAAGCAGGCCGGTAGCAGCCACCCGCTCCTCGCGCCGTTCCGCGACAGGCTGAAGGGCGACCTGTCGGCCATTCGCTTCGCGGCGGTCCGCGAAGTGCGGGACCCTGCGCCCGGTGCCTCAGCGGTCCTTCACGGCACGGACGGGCGGCCCCTGGCCGTCGAGATGCCTCTCGGACGTGGCAAGGCGCTGCTCCTGGCTTTCGGGTTCGAGCTGTCGCGCGGCACCATCGCCCGCACTCGCGCCTTCCCCGCCTTGATGTGGCACCTCGTGGCCTACCTGACGGGCGATCTCGCCGTGCGGCGGCCCGACGTGCTGACGGCCACGCGGACGGCCGCGCTCGACGCGTCGGATGCGCCCTTCGCCTTCCTCTCCGAGCTGGAGCTGGCCCCAGCCGCCGGCCAGAGCCTGGGTATCCCGATCCGCGACGGGCGGACGGTTCTGCTGCCCGGCCTGCCCGCCGGCCGATACCTCCTCCAGAAGCCCTCGCAAGGCGCGGCGTCCCGCGCGGCCTATTCGCGGCCCATCGCCGTGAACCCCGACCCGCGCGAGAGCGACCCGACGCCTTTGGCCGCAAGCGACGCCACCGAAGTGTTCGGCCCGGCTGCCCGGCTAGTGGGCGGGGGGGATGCCCTCGATCTGGCGGTCCGCGGCGCCGAGCCGTGGCTGCCAGTTGTCGGGCTGCTCCTTCTGGCCTATGGGGCCGAGGGAGCCGTCGGCTGGCTCCTGAGCGCTCGCCGCGAGAAGCAGCGGGGGTCACATCTTCATTTCGCACATGGCGGCTATGTGCCAAATGAAGATGTGACCCCAGGGGAGAACGAATGACGCCGCTCTAC
>VGYV01000736.1 GCA_016872855.1 Planctomycetota bacterium | reverse complement strand
CGTCTGCCGCCCCCTGCGGGGGCTGGCCGGGGTTGGGGCCGCCGTCATCCACGGGCTGACGCCCGTGGCTATCCCCTGTCGCCCGCCGCAGGCGGGCGGGGCCTGCGGTCACTGGCCTTGCTGGGCGAGGCCGCGGCCGAGATCCTCGAGCCCATCCAGGCCCTCCCCTACACCCCCTCCGAGTTCGCCAGCCCTCTCCCCGGCGGCTTCCTCGAAGCCATCCGCCCCGACTGTGTCCCCGTCTTCCCGCCCAAAGCCCTGCGCCCCTGAATTCGTCCTACGGCGGGATGGGGGTCCGCTTGCCTTTCTGGCCCCCGCGTTGCTTCAGGAAGTCCACGACTTCGCGATGGCCCTTCTCCTGCGCACAGTCGAGCGGGGTGAACCCGCCCTGCTGGGCGGGATTCACATCCGCTCCCTTCTCGATCAGGAGCTTCACCATCTCCAGGTTCCCCAGCGCCGCCGCCGAATGGAGCGGGGTCGAGCCAAACGCCGACCGGGCATTGACATCGGCCCCTTTCCCGATGAGAAGCTTCGCAACGTCGTCGCGGCCACCCGCGACCGCCACGAAGAGGGGCGTCACCTCGCCGCCGAACTGCTCGCGCCTTGTTCGGGAGTTGATGTCCGCGCCCGCTGCCAGGAGAATCTCGACGAGCTTCCTGTCGTTTCGCTCGGCGGCGCGATGGAGCGGCGTGCCTCGATGGTCCCAATGGGCATCGAGCCTGGCTCCCTTTGCCAGGAGTTCCTTCACGGCCTCTACGTGGCTCCCCTGCGCAGCGAGGTCCAGCGCGGTGCGACCGCCGTCCTGGCTCGCCGCATTCACGTCAGCGCCGGCGTCGAGGAGCAACCGGATGCAAGGCACAGAGCCGCACGCGCCCGCGCTGTGGAGAGGCGTCCAGCCGCTGCTGCTCGCCTTGGCGTCAGCCCCCTTGGACAGGAGCAGCCGGGCGATCTCAATATGTCCGTACCGCGCCGCCCAATGAAGGGGTGTCCAATCGAGCACCCTCTTCACGATTACCTGCTCGCCTTCGGCGGCGAGCCCCGCCTTCGCCTGTTCCATGCGCCCAAGCGCACAGGCGGCGCAGAGGTCCACCTCGGCCTTGTGTTCGAGAAGAAGCTTCGCCGTGTCCGTGTCGCCCCAGCGTAGCGCCACGTGGAGGGGGGTGCCTCCGTCCTTGCTCCGCACGTTCAGGTCGGCTCCCCGCTTGATGAGAACCGTGATGATCTCCTTGTTTCTGCGGTGAACGGCCAAGTGCAGAGGCGTCCACCTCTCAAGCGCCTCGTAGGTGCTGTTGGGATCGGCGCCACGGGCAAGGAGCAATTCGCAGGTCTCCCTGCGCTCGTGGCTCACGGCGAAGTGGAGCGGCGTGGCTCCCGACTTGTCCGTGACCTTCAGATCGGCGCCGCGGGCGATCAGGGCCTCCGCGAGCTTCGTGTGGCCATGCCACGCGGCCCAGTGCAGCGGTGTTCTCCCGTAGTGGTCCTTGCTGTCGAGAAGCTCTGGCTTGGCCGCGAGGAACGCCTCGACAGAGCGAGTATCCCCCTGCTTGGCCGCCTCGTGAATCGTCTCGGGCGCGCCGCCCCCACAGTTGGCGACGGCAACGAGCAGCCAGGGCACCGTTCGGCGAAGCATCTCCGGCTCCTTTAAGAGAAGGTCATGACTTCGCGAATCGCGCACGATGCGCGGCGCCATATCTCACCGCCTCGTCGAGGAAGGCGTCTATGTTCTCGAACGGGGTGCCGGCGACGATGCCATTGCCCGCGGCCAGGCACAGGCCGCCGTCGGGGCGGTCGAAGGTGTCTATCAGGTGGCGGACTTCGGCGCGGACCTGGGCCGGGGTGCCCTCGCGGAGGAGGTGCTGGACGTCGAAGCCGACGAGGAAGGTGAGGCGGTCGCCGTACTCGGTGGCGACGGCCCGCTCGTCCATCGTGTGCTTCTGGACGGGGTGGAAGACCTCCACTCCCGCCTCGATGAGGTCGTCGAGGGCTTCGGTGTTGTTGCCGCAACTGTGGAGCCAGAAGTGCATGCGGGCGGCTCGGCAGGCGGCGCCGACGCGGGCGTAGTCGCCCCACCACTTAGCCATGATGAGCGGGATGCGGCGCGGGCGGCGGCGCTCGACGGCCCTGCTCACTTCCTCCCTGGGCAGCGGCTCGAAGAGGTCGGCCATTCGCTCTCTCCGTGAAAGGCAGGGACACGACAAGGCATTCTACACGGAAGGGAAAGCGCCTGCCAACGGCGCTTGACACGGCGTCCGCTTTTCGGCAGACTACCTGCGTTCGTCCCAAACCTGTGCGGCCTTTCAGGAGGCGAAGCGATGCGTGCGTGCGGCGCCCTGGTGTGCGTGCTCGGGCTCGCGGCGGCGAGCGCCCTGGCCGGCGAGGCGGCCGGCGTGCAACTGAAGAAGTCCGACGACGCCATCGAGGTCACGATTGACGGCAAGCCGTTCACCACCTATCTCGTCGCGCCCAAGTCGCCGTTCAACCAGCGCGTCCTGCGCCCCTGCTTCTACCCCGTCCACGGCCCCAACCAGGTGGCCATGACCCGAAACTACCCGCTCGCCGAAGGCGACCCCAAGGAGGTCAATCCCGACCACCCGCACCATACGGGCATCTGGGTGGCCTATGGCAGCGTGAACGGCGTGGACAACTGGTCGAACGCCGCGCCCAGCAAGGACAAGGCCGGCAAGCCTAAGCCAGGGGCCGGCTGGCAGATTCACAAGGCGTTCGAGGCCGTCGAGAGCGGGGCCGACGGCGGCATGTTCCGCGAGACGCTCGACTGGACCGATGCCGAGAAGAAGCCGGTCATGGCCGAGGTCCGAACCGTCCGAATTCCGAGGCCGAAGGACGACTCCTACCGCATGCTCGACCTTGAGATCACACTCCAGGCAAAGTATGGCAAGGTGGTCTTCGGCGACACGAAGGAGGGCGGCATGTGCTCGACCCGCATGCGCACGGAGCTCCGCGGCGACAAGGCGGGGACGAACGGCCGGCTGGTGAACTCCGCCGGCGACCTGGGCGACAAGTCCTGGGGCAAACGGGCACTGTGGGTGGACGCCTCGGGCGAGGTCGAGGGGAAGCGCTACGGCTACGCCATCCTCGACCACCCCTCGAACCTGCGGCACCCGGTCTACTGGCACTCCCGCACCTACGGCCTGCTCACTACCAACCCGTTTGCCATCCAGAGCTTCGACCGCAAGGCCGAGGAGAAGGGCGGCTACACGCTCGACGAGGGCAAGGAGCTCACCCTTCGCTACCGCGTGCTCTTCCACCTGGGCGATGAGAAGGAGGGGAAGGTGGGGGAGAGATGGGAGGAGTATGCGAAGGCGAAGTAGCGGCGAGCTACGAGCCACGAGCCGCGAGCGAGGGGGAAGAGAGCTTCGAGCGGCGAGCCACGAGCCGCGAGCTTCCAGAGGAAGAAGATTCCAAGGAGGTCCGGCCATGGGCAAGGACTACAGGAAGATCAAGGCGTGGGAGAAGTGCGATGCGTTCGCCTTCGAGGTCTACCGGGCGACCCGCCCCTTTCCGCGCGAGGAGATGTACGGGATCACATCACAGGTGCGCCGCGCGGCGCTCTCTGCCCCGACGAACATTGTCGAGGGCTGCGGCCGCAGGACGCAACGTGACTACTTGACTTTCCTCAACCGGGCGGAGACGTCTCTTGACGAGGCAGGCTATCTTCTGGACTTCGCCCGCCGCCTTGGGTATCTCAAGCCGCAGGATGCTCAGCGCCTGCTTGCGATGTACGACGAGGCCGCCCGAGTGCTCGACGGCCTGATCGCCCGCATCGAGGGCGATCTGGCGCAGAGAGAGGCATGAGGAGCGTTTCTCCGTGGTTCGTTTCTGTGCTGGTTCCTGTGTCTTCAGCTCGCGGCTCGTGGCTCGCCGCTCGTTGCTTCCTGCCTCTTCTGGCTCGCGGCTCGTGGCTCGCCGCTCGTCGCTTCCTGCCTCTTCTGGCTCGCGGCTCGTGGCTCGCCGCTCGTCGCTCCTGGCTCTTCCCTGCTCGCGGCTCGTAGCTCGGCGCTCCTTGCTTCTGATTCTTCCCTGCTCGCGGCTCGTCGCTCGGCGCTCCTTG
>VGYV01000735.1 GCA_016872855.1 Planctomycetota bacterium | reverse complement strand
GGCTGTCTGAACCACCGGCGGAGCCTTGTCGCCGTCGAGGGCGCAGCGGAAGCCGGTGAAGCTGCTCCGCCAGCCCTCGTGCGCCCACCAGCCCGAGGCGGTGCGGAAGTTCACGGGGTCCTCGTGGAACCAGCTCGCGCCCTTCATCAGTTGGAACTGCACGCCGTGGTGGGGCCGCACGTCGGCCACCCATTCGAGGGCCTGGCCCGCGAAGTCCTCGACGCCCGACGTGGCGCGGCCGCACTCGCCCGTGCCGACCGGTCGCGTGAGCGGCAGCTCCCAGAGGGGGCGGTGAACGCGGGGGAGCTTGAGCGAGCCGGGCCACGCGTCCCCCCAGGCAAACGGGTCGCCTCCCACCGCTGCCTCCCACTCCTCAGCCATCGGCAGCCGCTTCCCGGCCCATTTGGCATACGCGATGGCATCCTTCCCGCTCACGCCCACGACGGGATGGGTCCCGTACTCCGCGGGGAACGCCTTGCCCCACCAGCCCGGCTGCGGGTGCTTCGCTGCGCGGACGAAGGCCAGGTACTGGGCGTTGGTGACCGGATAGCGGTCGAGCCAGAATGCGGCGAGCTTCGCCTTGCGCGCCGGCAGGTCGTCGTTGAGCCAGGTGGGGTGGCACGCGAAGCGCTTGGCCAGTTGCGCCCGCTGCTCGATGGTGGTGCCGACGGTGGTCTCCGCCGCCGGGATGAGGACCATGCCATTCTGTTCCTTCACCGCAGCCTCCAGGGCGAGGGGGAAGAGGAGGATTAGCCACAGAGGCACAGAGAGCACAGTGAAGCCCGAATCAGGATTGGGTATTGAGGATCTGAATCTCTCTCCGCTCTGTGTGCTCTGTGTCTCTGTGGCAATCCGCGTCATGGGCTCCAGCTCCTACTTGCCGAAGGCGATTTCGCCGAAGCAGAGGGGCTCGCAGAAGCCGGTGCCGAGGTCGTTGGGGGACCAGAGGTAGAGCTGGGGGTCTTTGTGGCCGACGTAGCGCTCGCGTCCGAAGTTGCCGGCCCAGGCCGCGCCCGGCTTCGGCGTGGCGACGCCGAGAGAGGCGAAGGGGATGGCGATCTCCGCGATCCAACGGTTCGCGTCCTTGTCTACGGAGATGGCTGACGACCACGGGGCGTTCCAACTCTTGTCCTCGGCCTCCTTGGCAGGGTCGTAGCCTCGGCGCGCGTCGTAGCGGGCGTTGGGAGCCGCGCCCGCGATGAAGTGCATGTACTGCGTCCTTCGCGCCGCGAGGTCGAGGAACACCTCGACGCACTCGAGGTTCCAAATGTCGGCGTCGTGGCCCTTGGGGTCGGTGCGCATCTTCTCGGTGGCCGGCTCGGCGCACTCGAAGGCGACATAGAGGCCCTGGTCGTCATATAGCATTCGCACCGTGGTCTGGATGGCGGCGGGCGCTCCGCCGAGGGGGACGAGGGGCTGGGGCGCCGCGGCTTTCCAGGCATCGTCGAGCCGGCCATCAATCTGCGGAGCGGCGGGGGCGCGGCTGGCCTCTATCCTTGCCGGCCCCTTCTTCTGCTGCTGGAGGCCTCGCAGCATCGCGTCAAAGTCCCAGTCGGCGGGCGGGCCGGTCTTGGAGTGCATGTGCCCGCCTTCCTTGATGTAGGCCACGACGATCTCCCAGCCTGGATACCAGATGCGGGCGTGGGCTTTGTCCCAGTTGAGGGCCTTCTCGCGCCAGGCCTTCCAGGCGTCCACAGCGGCCTTCACCTGGAGGAGGTTCTCGACGGTCTTGTTGGCCATGTAGGCGCGGTAGAAGGTGTACATGCGGGCGTTGACGGCGAGGTAGTCGAAGGCGTTGCGGGTGAGGCCGATCCAGCCCTTGGCGCGGTCGGTGGCGGCCGCGGCCTCGGCGGCGCGGAGCAGGCTCTCGAGCCGCGCGAGCACCGCCGGCGGGTAGCGGCTGGCGAACTCGGTCTCCGCGCGCGAGCAGCCGGGGAGCTTCGGGACCTCCTGCTCCAGGACGTTGTAGAGCAGGGCGAAGAAGCGAAGCATGGCGGGCGCGGCCTCGCCGTAGAGGCCGTCGCAGTACTCCTTCACCAGCGCGTCGGGGTCGAGAGCCGGGTCGCCCATCATCCGGCCAGCGGTCCAGTAGGCGGGGCCTTCCAGCCCCCAGTCCTCGCCGCCGCCGCAGTAGTAGATGCCGATGACGTTGTTGTCGCGGAGCATGCGGACTTCGTCGGCGATCTGCTTGGGGCCGAACTTCGGGCCGATGCCGGCCGGGTGGTAATAGCCCCAGTAGTAGACGTAGGTGGTCATCGCCCGCACCTTGTCCTTCCACGCGGCCAGCTTCTCGGGCGTGGGGCCGCAGACGTCGGCGACCACGGTGTCGCCGAAGCGGTCGAACTTCCGCGACGGCCAGGTGGTCGGGCCGTAGACCAGCAGGTGGACCATGCGGTCGGGGTGCCGCTTCGCGCATTCGTCCACGAGCCACTTGTGCGGGAGGAGGATGCGCTCGCAGGGGTGCTCGGGGTCGGAGGCGTGGCCGAACTCCCAGCGGCGCGGCTTGTCCGGCTTGCCGGTCGTATAGCTGTCGAGGGCCTCGCAGGCCGGGCAGCGGCAGGGCTGATAGCCGTCGCTCTGGCCGAGCTGCGCCCACTCGTAGCCCTCGGCGAAGCGGTCGGTGAGGCCCTTGAGCAGGAGCTGCTTGACCTCCTCGTTGGTCGCGCACAGGTGGTTCCCCTCGCTCGGTGAGCGCTTGCCGCCGATGAGCGCGAAGTACTCGAGATGCGTATCCTTGTACTTGGCGTAGGGCACCCACACGTTCCAGGTGTGCCCGCCCGCGGAGTAGATACGGACGGCGGTGCGGAAGTTGTTGGCGAGCCAGGCAGGGCCGCCGATGCCGTAGAGGTTGCGGCCGTGGCCGTAGGCGAAGGCGGGAGTGGACTCGACGTTCAGGTCGTCCGGCACACTCAGGTTGGCCGTCTTCGGGACGACTTCGCCCTGAGGCGAGGGGACAAGCCAGCGGGCACCCAGGAAGCGCTCAAGGAACAGGACGGCCGCCCTCGCCGAGCCTTTGGCCCCGAGATACGTTCGCCCGGCGACGCCCGGCGTGTCGCGCCCGATGAGGAAGAGCGTCTGCCCCTTCACCACCAGGCGGGAGCCATCCCACTTGAGGCCCTCGGCACTCACGCCGGCCGCCGCCGCCAGGGCCGTATGGCCGATGGCGATCAGCGCCCCCGCGCCCTGCTTCCCCTCGACCGCGATGGGAAGCTCGGCCCCGGTCGCCCGCTTCACGTAGTCCTGAAGCCAGCCGGCGGCCTTGGCCACATACTCGTCCGCCTTCTCCGGCACCACGATGGCCGCGAGCGGCTTGCCTTCCTTCACCAGATCGAGGGCGAAGCCCGCCGATGCCAGGAGAAGCAGACAGGCCGCGACACGGGTCGGTAGGTTCGTCATGGGCGCTTCTCCTGCGGCTTGCTCTTGCTCCCATCGTAGAGCTTGATGTCGGGCGGGGCCTGGACGGATACGCACGTGAGGCCGTTCGACCCGGCCACGGTGCCGTGGAACTCCCCCTCGGAGACCAGAATCACGTCGCCCGGCTCGATGGGCAGCTCCATGTCGTCCAGGCGGATCACCCCGCCGCCCTCGAGCACGAAGATGAGGTCTTCGGACCGCTCGTGCGTGTGCTGGGTGAAGGCGACGCCGGGCGGGAACTTGGCGTAGTTGAACGTCAGGTGCTTCGCCCCGTTGTGCGGGCCGTAGACGTTCCGCGTGTCGCCCGCGCCCATGTGGAACCTGCGCCCATCGGTCAGCTTGCGGATCTGCACTGAACACCTCCTCGAGGAAAGCGGTCTCCCGCCGCGCCATTCAGGCCCTCCGCTCGCGCTCGCCGGACCCCTGAGGCGGGGCGACAGGTGATCAAGTTCCGCCCCCCTCTTACCTGATCATCTGTCGCGCGGGGGGGGGCGTCTTCCCTAAGATGCTACAATATCAGCACTTAGGAGAGGCCGAGGGCCGACGGCGACAGGTGATCACCTCATTCGCCGCCGAGACCTGATCATCTGTCGGGGGCCAGGAGTCCAGAATATCGGACACCCCCAGCCCCCCCCCCCCCCGCCCTCGCCCCCCACCTTCCC
>VGYV01000734.1 GCA_016872855.1 Planctomycetota bacterium | reverse complement strand
GTCCTTCTGGCAATTCCACATGCAGAGCGACGCCCAGAGACGATTCGGGGCGCGGCGCTGGAGACCCGTGGCCCACTCAGCGGCCGAGACGGCCGCCGCCTAACGGTGTCCGAAACGGACCACGCCCAATTCATATGGGTGACACCCGAGCGTGTTTACCCGGACACGAGAAGAGGCAGGAACCATCACGCAGATCGATGACCTCCACGAACGCAGGGGTTCTGTTAGCCACGAGTCTCAATTTACCAATGTCGTACCCTTCTTCAGAACCACTAGCTATCAGGGTCTTTGTCAGCCCTGGAACCCTCAGCTCCAAACGGCAACCGGAGTCCCAGAAGTAAATCAGGAGCCCGAACACAGGGAAGTACTGAACGTCACTCCCAGTTCCCCTTACTACCCTCACCATCACCTGGTACTGGCCGCTGTCATCGAGCAGGCGGACTTCGTCCAGTGTGTACCCATAGTGAACAAGCGCGAATTGGGTAACAAGCACACAACACGTCAGAACAAACAAGACGAAACCGATCCTTCGGCGGCGAGCGGCTGTATCAAGCGGCTTCACTTGCAGAACCCCTTCCTCCACTGACTGCCGGGTTCGCGCCAGGTACCCAGCCAAGCTCGATTAGAAATGGAAGCCGGCATGTACCATGGGGCACCTTTTCGCAGTTCCCTAATCACGACTCCGTATGCCTGGCCGGCAAGTCTGTTCGCGACAATCTCGGCCTCTTTTTCCCAGACTGCATTCCAAGCTATGTCCAGCTCCTCTCTCGTGGCTAACTTGAGCCAGAACCTCCTGCCTGTGCGTTCGAGTTCTCGTCTCGCCTTCACCAGCTCCGGAATGTCTCGCAATGTGGTTTGAGCGAAGCTTCCTACGCCGGAATAGTACATACCTCCGGCAAAGTGAAGGAGGTTATCGGTTCGAGTCCTCGTCGGGGAGCCACTTTTCCGGCCCACGAAATGTTCCCCCGCTCTGGTTAACAGCATAGCGGGGCAGGGATCTGTGCCGTAGGCACCATGCACCCGATTGTGTGCCAAGCACTTACTGCGGCACTCCTCCGGAGCAGGTTTCCCCTCGTGATGCTTGGGCGCGGCAGTCGCGGGTGCGCCTCCCCGAGTCGCGGTAGGGACCGCCCTTGCGGGCGGCCCCCCGCACAGATCCCGGCGTGCGGGATTAGACGTTCGCCAGCAGCGGGCTGATACTCCCGCCCCGGGGCGTGCCCGTCTCCACCTGTCTCCACTGCCCGTCTTCCAGCACGCCGGCCTTGAGCCACTTACGCACGTGGCGGACGACGCGCCGGTCCGCGATGCGATGCTCGACGGACTTGACCAGCCATTCGTGGGAGATGGCGTCGAAAAACCCACGAACGTCTGCGTCAAGCATCCAGTTCACCCGCCGCGCGTGGATGCCCACGGCCAGTGCATCGAGGGCGTCGTGCGCCCCACGCCCCGGCCGAAAGCCATACGAGAAGCCCCTGAAGGCCGCCTCGTACACCACCTGCAACACCGCCGTCGCCGCCCGCTGGACGAGCTTGTCCTCCAGCGCCGGCACGCCGATGGGGCGTTGCCGCCCGTCGGCTTTCGGGATGTACACGCGGCGCACCGGCTGGGCGCGATACGCGCCTCGCGATAGCGGCACGCTCGATATGGCCTTCCAGCATCCTCGAATGTGTCGGCACCCCGGTCTGAGTTCGGTTTCGCGGCTCAATACCCGGCCTGCACGTCCCCATTGGCCCAACGCTTCGCCCCTGCCCTTGCGGGCACGGGCGCACGGCTGGGGCCGGTGTGGCTCGCTAAGCCTTCACCGTGCGACTCTCTCATTCGCTACTCCATGCCGGTTGTCTGGCGCTCTCCGAGGACTCGAACTTGCCGGGGCCTACGCACCGCGACACGCGGCCCCCGAAAAATCCGGTGGGATCGAACCCAAACCGGCACATCCCTTGCTAGGCGGAGAACCTATCGTCTCCCTCGGTTGTGATGTGCCGCTGTGCGAACGGTCCAAACCTTGGCCAGCCAATGATTTGCAGTTGGGGCGTCCTCACGCGACCGGGAAGGCTCGATGGGGTTCTGAGGGTTTATGGAGCGGGTTCCATAGATGGCATTCCCCAATCTACCCGCCGGGCAGGCCAGCGGCACGGTCTCGGCCGGTCCGGCGAGGCGGCTGATCTGGGTCCCAATCGTCCACTCCCACGCTGACTTGGGCAGCCTGGGGGAGGCCGTGCGCGATGCGCACGCGCAGAGGTTCGGCGCGGCCACCTGGGAGGAACGGGTCCAGATGGTGGATGCCTTCTGGCAGAGGGTCCGCGGCGAGGTTGACCGGCTGGCCCTGGACTATGGCCGCGTGCGCCTTTACCAGGATGGCCTGCCCAACTGCGGCCACGAGGCGGCCATTATCAGGGACCTGGCTCAGAGCGGCAGCGAGAATCACCGGCTCCTGGCCGACCTGATGGCCAAGGGAGCGCGGGTCGTTGGCACGGAGTCCCCCGAGTTCCTCATCGAGGAGTATGAGCTGATGCGGGGGATCCTGGGTGCCCTGAAGTCCCGCGAGGACCATCATCTCACCGCAGCCGAGCGGAAGCGGAGCAAAGCCATCCTGGACAAGCGCGACGCCTACATTGCCGAGCGGGTCGCGCAGACGCTCGGCGAGGGGGAGACAGGGCTGCTGTTCCTCGGGATGCTGCATTCCATCGCAGGGCGGCTTCCCGATTCCGTTCACGTCATCAGGTTCTTCGGTGGAGACACGACATGAGCAAGAGAGGCAAGGGCAAGGAAGGCGTTGCATCCGGCGTCTTCGGGCTGGGCGGGCTGCTGGGGGGCCTGGGCACCATGCTCGAGAAGCTCGGAGAGCTGGCGGAGAAGGGCAAGGACCTCCGCGAGTCGGGCGAGATCACGAGCGCCGACGGCAAGGTGCGTGGGGTCTATGGCTTCAACATCCGCATGGGCCTCGGCGACGAGAAGGACGCGGTATCTGTCGAGCCATTCGGCAACGTCCGCAAGGACGAGCGAACCGGCAAGGCGGTGGTCCAGGAGGTCCGCGAGCCGCTGGTGGACACCTTCGAGGAGGAGGGCCACGTGCTCGTGGTGGCCGAGATGCCCGGCATCGCCGAGGAGGACGTGCGGGTCGAGTTGCGTGACGACATCCTGACCATCACGGCGGAGAAGGGGGACAAGAAGTACCGCAAGGAGGTGCTCCTGCCAGCGGCCTTCGGCCCCGACAAGATGAGCCACTCGTGCCGGAATGGGGTCCTCGAGGTCAAGTTCCAGCGATAGCGCAAGGGAGTGGATTCGATGGCGACAACAGAGGCAACGGCGCTCAAGCTCAAGGTGTGCGAGGCCCTCAGCAAGGACATGGGCCGGGGATTGGCCCGTCTGGACCCGGCGGACATCTCGACGCTTGGGCTGGAGATCGGCGACGTCGTCGAGATCGCCGGGAAGCGCAAGACCGTGGGCAAGGTGATGCCCGCCTACAAGGAGCACCGGGGGCAGTCGCGCATCCAGATTGACGGCGTGTTGCGCGAGAACGCCGGCGTGGGCTTGGACCAGGCGGTGGAAGTGCAAGGCATCGCGGCCCGGCCGGCCGAGCGCGTCGTGCTGTCGCCTCAGGCCATCACAGTGCGCGACCGCGACCTGAAGTACATCGGGAGCCTTCTCGACGGGCTTCCCGTGGTGGAGGGCGACCGGGTCCGGGCCACGCTCTTTGGCTCCCGCGCCGCCGATTTCCAGGTGGTGAGCACCGCGCCGAGGGGGCCGGTGGTGATCAACCCGACCACGGCGCTCGAGGTGGGCCGGCCGCAGGAGAAAGAGGCGACAAGGTCGGTCTCCTACGAGGACATCGGGGGGCTGAAGCGCGAACTCGGCCGCATCCGGGAGATCGTGGAATTGCCTCTGCGGTATCCCGAGGTCTTCGAGCGGCTGGGCATAGACGCGCCGAAGGGCGTGCTGCTCCACGGCCCGCCCGGCTGCGGCAAGACCCTCATCGCACGCGCGGTGGCGCACGAGACCGAGGCGAAGTTCTTCTCCATCAGCGGCCCCGAGATCATCCACAAGTTCTACGGGGAGAGCGAGGCGCAGCTCCGCAAGGTGTTCG
>VGYV01000733.1 GCA_016872855.1 Planctomycetota bacterium | reverse complement strand
GTAGGTGATGTCGTAGGTGTGGATCGTGTCGTAGAGGCCGGTCTCGAAGCGCTTGCCCACGCCCTCGACCTCGACGGGGCCGCTCCGCTCGGTGTCGTTGGCCCACTGGGCGGTGTCCACCTGGTGGCAGCCCCAGTCGGCCAGGATGCCTGCGCCGGTGTTGGAGCAGTAGCGGAAGTTGAAGTGGACGCGGCCCGGGCAATAGGGCGCCCAGGCGGCGGGGCCGAGCCACATATCCCAGTCGAGGCCGGGCGGAACGGGCTGGGGCGTGGGATCGCCGGGGCCGCCGGGGGCCTGGGGAAGGGTGAGCTCGATGCGGACGAGTTTGCCGATGAGGCGGTTGCGGACGACTTCGGCGAGGCGATGGTAGACGGCGATGGAGCGGTCCTCGGTGGCGGTGGCGAACACGGCGGCGTAGCGGCGCACCGTGTCGGCCAGGGCGCGGCCCTGGGCGATGTCGTAGGTCGGCTTCTCGCAGATCACGTCCTTGCCGGCGCGGATGGCCCAGATGGACATCAGGCAGTGCCAGTGGTCGGGCGCGGAGACCATCACGGCGTCCACCTCGGGGCGCTCGATCACCTGGCGCCAGTCCTTCGTCTTGAAGATGCTGGTCAGCTCGTCGGCGAGGCCGCGGGCCTTGTAGGCGTCCTCGGCCACCTTGACGCCGCGGGCGAGGCAGCCGTCGTCCACGTCGCACAGGGCGGCCACGGCGGCGTCGCGCTGGCGGAGGAAGCCGTTGAGGTTCTGTCCTATGCCGTGGCCGCCCGTGCCGATGAAGCCCACGCGCACGCGGTCGCTCGGCGGCGCGGCAGTCGGCCCGCCGAGGGCGGACGACGTGATCACATGGGGCACAGCCAGGGCAGCGGATGACGCCGCGGCGCGGCGAAGGAATTGGCGGCGGGTGGCCGGAACGGCGGGCATGCGGCTCTCCTTGCAGCAGCGGCGCACAAGGCACACGGACTGGCACGGACAAACACGGACGCTCCCGATGGTCCGAGTTTGTCCGTGTGGGTCCGTGTCCATAGGGCGGTTGGACAAACCTGTTGGTTGAGAGTATACTCCATTCCCAGGGAGTGTCAAAGCAGGAGAGAAGCGATGAGGCGAGCGTGGTTGGCTGTGGCTGTGGCGTCGGCGGGAGCCCATTGCTGGCAATGGGCGCCGGCCGAGCCGCTGGGGAACGTGAAGGTGCTGAGCGACAAGGCGCCCGACTGCACGTCGCTCGAGGCCATAGTGAAGTGCGTGACGCGCGAGTGCAAGACGGACGACGAGAAGGCCATAGCCATTTACAACTATGGCCTTTACGCCTACTACCATCACGCCTACCCGGGCGAGAAGGGGGGCGTCGGGGCGCTCAAGATGATCAACGTCTACGGCTGGAGCCTCTGCGGCGGCCAGCACAGCGTGCTCGCCGCCCTGTGGGAGAAGGCTGGCTTCAAGTGGCGCTACCGCGGCTGGTCCAACCCCGGCCACACCACGGTCGAGTGCTTCTACGGCGGCCGCTGGCACTACCTCGACACCTTTCTGAAGTTCTACACCTGGCGGCCCGACCCCGCCGCCCCAGGCGGCCGCACCATCGCGTCGCAGGAGGACATCATCGCCAGTCCCGCTCTGGTCAGCGACGCCTTCGTGATGGACCAGGGGCGGAAGGTGTGCTACCTCAAGGACAATCGCTTCGAGTATCTCGGCGACAAGGTGAACTGGACGGCGCCCGCCTTCATGGTCTGCGGCGACGACCTCCCCGGCGTAGTCACCGGCTGCAAGAGCAGCCGCGACGCCGGCAGCCCGCGCGGCTGGGCAAGCATCCAGTTCGACGACAGGAACTACTCCACAGCCGTCAACCTCGGCGTCGGATACGCCCTCACGCTCGACTGGGATAAGGTGGATGGCGCGTTCTACTTCAGCGGCGGCGCAAAGGCCCCCTTCCACTCGTGCGGGGACAAGGATGTGCGGAACTGCCCGGCCATCGGCCCGCTCCTCGAACCCTACATTGCGAAGGACCGCCGCCGAACCTGGTCGAATGGCACACTCCTCTTCAAGCCCGACATGCGCGATGACGCCTTCCTAGCCAGCCTCAAGGACGCCGAGAACGTGGCCTGGGAGGGCGGCACGTTGAAGCCGAAGGACGCGGGCAAGCCGGCCAGCTTCGTCGTCGAGATGGCCTCCCCCTACATCGTGGCCAAGGCCAGCGGCAAGCTCGCCGGCGGCGACGCGAAGGCCGAGGTCTCCCAGGACGGCAAGGCCTGGGCGCCGGCTGAGCTGGCCGACTTCACCAAGGCCGTCTACGGCGCATACCGCTACCTCGTCCGCGTCACATTCCAGAAGCCCATCACCGGCATCGAGTTGGCAAGCATCGTCCAGCACAACCAGCGGGCGCTCCCCTACCTCTCCCCTGGCAACAACACGATCACCGTCACGGCGGAGAACCCCGACGCGCTGGGCAAGAACCGCCTGGTCGTCACCTATGCCTACTGCCTGGGCGCGCGGACCTCCTCCTACGAGCAGGTCTTCGACAAGGGCGCTGAGATCGCCCGCGCGCACTATGCGGCCTGGGGCGAGACGCCCGCCGTGGTGCAGAAGGTTGTGGACAAGCTACCCTTCACGTTCGAGATTCCTGTGCCCACGCCGAAGGGCTTGCAGCCCGTCTACCCGCGAATGGTCTTCCTCCGCCGCGAGGTCCTTGCCCCCGGCCAGGAGCCGATGGCCACGCCTGCCCCGCCCTCCACGCCGACGTTTGGGGGGAAGGACGTCCTCGCCACAATGCCCAACCCCTGGCTCATCGGCACCACCAGGCCGGCCAGCCGAGCCGACGCCCCGACCAAGGCCGCCACCTTCCCCCTCAAGCGCGTGAACTACGTGAGCATGAAGGGCGAGGTCTTCGCCCACAACTTCATCAAGTGGCTCAAGCCCAACGACCCCGCCGCCCCCGCCGCCTGGATACTGCTCATTGGCACAGACGACGTGAAGCTGCCCGAGGCCAAGAACCTGGCGGGGGCGAAGCTCATCTTCCACGTGGTCGAGGCCCACGACAAGGCGAACATGGAGGCCGCCGCCGTCCTCCTCAAGGAGCCCTTCGAGGCCGGCAAGCCCTACGACTTCAAGAACCTCGGCGACATCGTCGGCTCCACCATCGTCAAGCAGGGCGGCGGGCGCGACAAAGTCTTCGACCCGCCCCTGCGCTATGAGATTGACGTGACGAAGGCGGTCCGCACCTGGATCGGCGGCGAGAAGCCCAACGGCCTGGCCCTCCGCATCGTGCCCAACCGCGGCGTGGACGACGGCTGGACCGTCCGCTTCACCCCCTCGAAAGACAAGCTGCCCGAGCTGGAGATCACGACGTACGAAGAGAAGAGAGGAAGTGACCCGCGGAACACGCAGAACACGCGGAAGGAAGAACAGGAACCGGACAGCCAAGAGAGAAGAAAGCCCAAGACGCCCAGAGCAGAGCGAGCGATCCGGGTCCACAGTTGGCCGCTCCGGGCGGTCCGGTCGGGGTGCGTCTTCGTCTTGTTGTGACATGACAAGGGCCCTGCTCTTTCTTGCTGTCCATTCCTGCTTTCGGCCGTGTTTCCGCGTGTTCCGCGTATTGCGCGGGCCAGTCTGCCAAACAGGAGGCAAGGCAATGTCAGAGCTGTTGTACGCCGACCAGACGTATGCGATCCTGGGGGCCTGCTTCAACGTCTATAAGGACAAGGGTTGTGGGTTCCACGAGCCGCTCTACCAGGAGTGCCTTGAGATCGAGTTCGAGTACCAGGCGATCCCGGCCGACCCGCAGCGGGAGATCAAGCTCACATGCCGTGGACGGACACTGAAGCAGACCTTCAGGCCGGACTTCCTGTGCTTCGACCGGATCGTCGTCGAGCTCAAGGCAGTGTCGCGCCTGATTGACGAGCATCGGGCACAAGTGCTCAACTACCTGCATGCCACGGGGCTGCAAGTGGGTCTTCTGGTCAACTTTGGCCACTACCCCAAGCTAAATAACTCGCCACGATTTCGACTCGATATTCGCAAATCGTGAGCTGGCAATGTGTTGTGGAGCCGTGTAGAATTAGCCCCCACTGGGTGTATGTTGGTTTCCGACCACCAGTGGGGGCCATGAG
>VGYV01000732.1 GCA_016872855.1 Planctomycetota bacterium | reverse complement strand
CGGCTTCACCCCGCACCTCTCCCTCGGCCGCTTCCGGTCGGTAGAGGACGCCGACCGCGTGGCCGGGCGGCTCGCCGCGACCTGGCAGCCGCTCGTCTTCCGCGTCGCCGAGGTCGCCCTCATCGCACGCTCGGGCTTGCCCGCGGACCCGTTCGCCACGCGGATGACCCTGCCTCTGGGCCAGGGCGCGGCAGCCGCCGGCGAGCCCGCTTGACACAGCGCGGGCCGCTCCCTATAATCCGAGGACCGGGATGGGTCGGAGGCGTGGATGGCGACAGGAGCAGCCAGGGCGATCGGGCGCGAAGCGACCCTCGAAGCCTACCTGCACGAAATCAGCAAGATCGTGCTCCTGACCGCGCGCCAGGAGAAGGACCTGGCCAGGGCGATGGCCAAGGGCGACACCACGGCCCGCAACAGCCTCGTCCAGGCCAACCTCCGCCTCGTCGTCTCCATCGCCAAGAACTACGTCAACCGCGGCCTCTCGTTCGCCGACCTCATCGAGGAGGGCAACATCGGCCTCCTGAAGGCCGTCGAGCGCTTCTCGCCCAAGGCCGACTGCCGCTTCTCGACCTACGCCACCTGGTGGATCAAGCAGGCCATCCGCCGCGCCATCACCAACACCGTCAAAATCGTCCGTATCCCTGCCCACATGGTCGAGACCATCGCCCACTGGAAGAGCGCCGACGCCGCCCTCACCGCCAAGCTCGGCAGGCCCCCCACCGTCGAGGAGATCGCGAAACAGCTCCGCATCCCCACCAGCAACCTCCGCGTCATCCGGCGTATCATCAACGCCACCCTCACCTCCTCCCAGCCCGTCAGCCTCGACGTCCTTTCCTCCCTCAATGACGTCATCGAGGACCGCAACACCCCGCGCCCTGACCAGCGCTTCTTCGACGAGGACGAGCGGGCGAAAATCCGCGAGCTGCTCGACCTCATCAGCGAGCGCGAGGCCCAGGTCCTCCGCATGCGCTACGGCATTGAGGACGACACGCCGATGACCCTCGAGGAGATCGGCGAACGCCTCGGCCTCACCCGCGAGCGCATCCGCCAGATCGAGAACGAGGCCCTCCGCAAGCTCCACCAGTACCTTGGCGGCGAGCGCAAGCCCGCCTCCTGAACAGCCTTCAGCGGTTCGGCTCACAAGGACCACCAAGGCTAGTCGGGGCGGGCGCTCAGATCAGCCACCAATGCCCCGGCGCGATCGCGGGGAGCTTGAAGGCTCGATGGTCGTCGGCCAGGGAGGCCAGAAGCTCTTGCGCCTTCTTGCCGATGGCCTCGGCGGCCAGCTCGACGTTTCTCGCGCCCACCTGTGGTGTCGCGTGCTTCCGGGGATCGAGGCCCCCGATGCCAGAGGGGGGCTTCATGTCGAGGTTCAGCGGGCCGTCGCCCAACTCCTTCATGTCCACCAGGTGGGGATACAAGAACATCATGTTCGAGGTCTCCCACTTCGCGGCGTGGTCGCTGTCGGATTCGGCGCAGCGGCTGAGCGTCATCTCCCAGAGCCCGATGCCCGCGACCGTGCCGTCGGCCACGACGGGCTTCAGGGCCTGCTCGATCATGTCGATCTGGGCCTTGACGTTGTGGCCCGAGACGCCGATGATCACGCGGAACCCTGTCTTCTTGAGTCGCTGGAACAGCTCGGTAAGGACCGGCACGAGGTGCTGGCGGTTGAACCCCTCGTGGAAGTAGACGGGCGGGTAGACGACGCCGCCGAACTTCTCGGCGCACTTAACCAGGATGCCGTGGGCCTTCAGCGCGTCGTTGCCCAGCGGCAGATGCCGCCCGTGCCACTCGATGAGGCCGAAGGGCACGTAGACGACGGGGAACTTCCTGGCGGCCTCCTCGAGCTGGCCCGGGCGCAGGAACTGCATCTGCACGGTGGGGGATAGCTGCGCGTTCATCCTGGCTCCTTCTCAATGTGAGTGGGCGTCGCGGTGGCACGTCCAGCACGGTTTCCGGGTGACGTCGCCAAGGCTCGCGTGGTTCTGGTAGCGGAGGCGGGCGCGGCCGACGCCGTGGCAGCGCAGACACGTCTCGCTCGTGGGGTCCTTGAGCATGGCCGGGTGGCCGGGCCGCCCGTGGGGATCGTGGCAGTCCGTGCACCGCTGGGCGGCATAGCGGGCGCTCGACCTGACGAAGGTGGAATACTCCCAGCCCTTTCGCGCGACCTTCGGCTCGGCATCCACGAACGCCGTGGTGAGGTCATGGCCCGGCCGGAACGGCCCTGTGGCCTCGCCCTCGCGCATCACAGGGAACGGGTGGACCCCTGAGAGGTCTCTGCCAAGCGAATGGCACTGGCCGCAGACCATGTTGGCCCGAGGGAGGGGGAGGCCCGCGGGGTTGACGATGTTGGCCTTCCCACCCTTCGATCCCACGTGGAGCTTGCCCGGACCGTGGCAGGCCTCGCAGCCGACGCCCGGCTCGGCGAACTGTCCGCTCGAGACGAAGTAGCCCGTGACGTGGCACCCGAGGCATTGCCGGGCCGCATCCACCTGAGTTCCCTGGGCGACGATGACGTCGTGTGGTGGGAAGACCTCGTCGTCCTCCCATCGGCCGGAGGGCGCGATGCGGGTGGTGCGGTGCCTGCTGGCCCGCCAGGCCCCGGTGAGCTGGGGATGCTGCTTCTCGTGGCATGCGATGCAGGCGGGGGAGCCCACGTAGCCGCCGAGCGTACGGGTCCTGGGGCCGAGCGCGGAGCAACTCGCGGCCAGGAGGAGGATGACCGCGCCCGCAGGCAGCCCCTTGGACAGGCCCCTAGCGATACGTCTTTTCGAACATGAGCACGTCGGCAAAGTGGTTCTCGCGGATCGTCTTCTCGTAGTTCTCGAGTTCCTTGCGGATGCTGAGCTTCCTGGGGCAGGCCTTCTCGCACTCCCCGCAGCCGTCGCAGTCCATGAAGTCGTGCTCCAGCACCTGGTACTCGTCCCCCCACCGGCGGTGGTTGTAGCCGAGGCGGTGCATGTCCTGGACGTGCGACAGGATGTAGCTGACGGGGACGCGGGTCCGACACGCCTTGTCGCAGGGCTTGGGGCATTCGAGGCAGACGCCGGCGTGCACTCGGTCGCCCTTGGCCTCCACGGCCTTCTTCTCGTCGGCACTGAGAGGACGGAAGGTCGCGGCGGCGGCCAGCACGCCCTTGACGTGCTCGGGCGTGCTCATATTGGGGATCGCCATGCGGGCGCCGGGATGGGAGAGCACGTAGCCGAGGCACTCGGCCACGCTGAGCGTCACGGGGAGTTGAAGGGGGTCCTTGTCGTTGTACTTGAGCAGCCCGGAGCCGCCGAAGGGCTTCATGATCAGCGTGTTGGCCTTCAGCCTGACGGCCAGGTCGAGCGCCCGCGCGAACTCCCGGTGGGCCGCATTGAAGGGCAGGACGAAGAGGTCGAACTTCCCGGACTTCATGGCGGACATGATGACGGAGCAGCCGTGGCTGCTGATGCCGAGGAACCGGGCCTTGCCGTCCTTCTGTGCCTGGAGGAGCGCCTCGAAGCCCCCGCCCGGGCCCATCACGCGGTCGTACTCGATGAACGTCGAGTAGTTGTGGAGCATCAGGCAGTCAGCGTAATCCGTCCTGAGCTTCGCCAGGCTGCTCTCGAGTTGCCTCAGGAGGCCATCCTTAGTGACCTTGGTGGACTTGACGATGAGGAACACCTTGTCCCGGCGGAAGGGCCGGAGCGCGCTCCCGACCCGTTCCTCGGCGTCGCCATACACGGCGGCGGTCTCGATCAGGTTGATGCCATTCTCGATGAGCATGCCGATGACCGCGTCGCTCTCCTTCTTTGTCCACTGGCCCTCGGGCCGGAAGATCGTGCCGAGTCCGACGATCTTCGATTCCCACTTGGTTTGCCCCAGGACGACGGTGGGGATGCCCTGCGCCAGCCGCTCGAGGGGTTGGGCGAGCGCATCCTTGAGGCTCCAGCCGCACAGCCCTCCCGCGGCAATCGTCGCCCCCACGCCCAAGAACTCCCGTCGCCCTAGTCCCAACTCAAGCGTGATTTTTTCAGAACCCTGAGCAGAATGGCTCGAAATGCCCGATCCCTGTGGGTAGAATGTGTTTGACAGAAGACACGTCCTCCCGCAGGAAAGGGCATTTCGAGTGAACAGCA
>VGYV01000731.1 GCA_016872855.1 Planctomycetota bacterium | reverse complement strand
TCAATCGTTTCACCCGGCATCCCGTAGGCCGCGGCTCGCACGGCCAGGCGCTCGACCGCCGCCGCCTCGCGGATGGGGGTGGACATCGCATACAGGTTGTTTTCGCAGACGTAGACGACGGGCAGGCGCCAGATGGCGGCCATGTTGAGCGACTCGTGAAACGTCCCCTGGTTCGTCGCCCCATCGCCGAAGAACGACAGCACGACCTGCCCCGTGCGGCGGAGCTTAGCGGCGAGGGCAGCGCCCGTGGCAATGGGGATGCCGCCGCCCGTGATGCCGTTGGTGCCCAGGAACCCGTGGGCGAGGCTGGCGACGTGCTGGGTGCCGCCCTTCCCCTGGCAGTAGCCGTCGCGGCGCCCGAGCAGCTCGGCCATCAGGCGGCCAGCCGACAGGCCCTTGGCCAGGGCCAGGCCGTGGCCGCGATGGCTCCCGCTCGCCAGATCGGTGGACTTGATCGCCGCGCAGGCCCCCACGGGCACCGCCTCCTGCCCCGTGCACAGATGGGTTGTGCCGTGGATTCGCGCTTCGACGAACAGGCGGTCCACCCACCCCTCGAACGCGCGGATGAGCTTCATCAGCCGCAGATACGCCAACTCGTCACTCGCCACCCAAAGACACTCCAGGCTGTTTGAGCGACGCCAGAGACCTTGTGAAGGAACCGCACGGACCTACACGGACAGTCACGGACGAATGTCCCCACAGGAGGGAATCCGGCCGTCCGTGCGTGTCCGTGTTTGTCCGTGTGGCCTTCTCACAACCACGGGAGCCGATTATACGCATTTGGCCGGAGGGTTCAAGGAGGGCGGGGAGACGCTCAGAAGCGGTCCTTGTTCTCCCTCCACCACTGCCGCCATCGAGCGATGGCGGCGCGGCGCTCAGCGGGGGCCGCGGCGGGGTCGAAGGGCAGGTCGGCCTTCGTCAGGCGACGCAGGCAGTCGGCGGCGGCTTGCCGCACCCACAGCGAGGAGTCGCCCAACGCCCGAATCAGCTCGGGGATGGCGACGAAGTCGTCCACCTCGGCGGCCAACTTGTCGGCAGCCGCCTTCCGCGCGGCCTCGTTCTCGTTGTCGAACTGGCGGATGTGGCCCTGTGCCTCACGCTCCAAGGCTGTAGGGAAGATGCCCCAGTGGAACACGTCGTCGCACACGGCGACGCCGAGGGCAAGGGTGTAGACCACCAGCGCCGTGAGCAGAATCTTCGCGCGGTGCCGCTGAAAGAAACCCCGCCGCCGCACGGCCGCTTGTGGTGGAACGCTCGCTTCCACGCTGCCCTCATCCAGTCACAGGCTGGAAGCCTGTGCCACCCAGCAGAACCCAAGCCGGTGGCACAGGCATCTTGCCTGTGCCCCCGGACCCTACGCCAGAGGCGGGTCACACGCGCTGGCCGGTCTCCAGGGCGCTCTTCTCCTGGTCGAGGTACTGCCGCTGACGCGACAGCAGGTTCCCGAAGTCCACCTCGTGCGCATCGAAGTCCGGCCCGTGGACGCAGGCGAACCTGGCCTTCCCGCCCACGAGCACGCGGCAGCCCCCGCACATGCCCGTGCCGTCCACCATGATCGGGTTCAGGCTCACCATCGTCTTGATGCCGTGGGGGCGCGTTGTCTCGGCGACGGCACGCATCATCACTGTAGGCCCGACGGCGAACACCTCGTGAATCTCCCTGCCGCCGTCAATCAACTCCTTGAGGCGATCGGTCACGAAGCCCTTGGCCGCGTAGGACCCGTCGTCGGTCGTCACGAGCAGTTCGTCGCTCGCCGCCCGCACCTCATCCTCCCAGAACAGCAGCGACTTGTTCCGCGCGCCGATGATCGAGATGACGTGGCTCCCCGCCTGCTTGAACGCGCGAGCCACGGGATGAACCGCGGCG
The DNA here is from genome assembly GCA_016872855.1 of Planctomycetota bacterium. Lineage (GTDB taxonomy): Bacteria > Planctomycetota > PUPC01 > DSUN01 > DSUN01 > DSUN01. Next base: position 2,242 of record VGYV01000731.1, on the reverse strand, counting down.
ATGCCAACTCCCCCGCCCACGCAGCACACGGTGCCCACCTTCCCGACGTGCGTCGGCACGCCAAGCGGCCCGGTGATGTCGAGGATGCTCTGCCCGGCCTCCGTCGTGCCAAGGAGCTTGGTGGATTTGCCGATCTCCTGGACGACGATGATCAGCTCACCCTTCTCGCGGTCGAAGTCGGCGATCGTCAGCGGGATTCGCTCCCCCTCCTCGTTTGCCCGGATGATGACGAACTGCCCGGCCCGGGCCTTCCGAGCCACCAGGGGCGTGTGGATCGCCATCATGAACACCGCGTCGGAGTAGCGCTCCTTGCGCAGAATCTCATTCACCGGCCCGTTCCCTTCACATAAGGCGCTTCTGCCGCCAACCTCATAGATCGTACTTGCAGCGGCGGGGCATGTCAAATCGAGGATGGCACGCGATAGGCGGCCTCGCGCTCAGCGGTGGGCAGGGCGAGGAAGGCGTCGAGCGAGCCGAGGAGTGCTATTCGGCCGTCGGGAAGCCGACCGTGGAGCTTCACGTAGTCGTTGTGGTGCATGCACTCCACCTCCGTCGCCAGGTTCGCATCGAGGCCGGCAAGGATCTCGCGCGTCTCCACCACCGTCCCCTCGGGCGTCTGCTCGGCGAACTCCCCGGCCCGCATCGCCTGCCGCAGCGGGCAGCGGGCGTGGATCCACAGCCGACGGAAGCGAATGAACTGCGGCCGCACGGCGTTTAGCACCTCCACCGTCCCGGCCACGTGCTCGCGCCATCGGTCCCGCCCGCCGAGGCCGAGGAGGACGTAGAGCGACAGCTCGATCCCCGCATCCACAATGGCAATGGCCCGGCAGGCATCCACCATCCGCCGCTTCGAGATGCCCTTATCGTGGAAGCGCAGGAGCGCATCGTCGCCTGTTTCGAGGCCCACGTGCAGGCGGTCCAGCCCCGCCTTCCGGAGCCGCCCCAGCTCGCGGCGCTGCCGCCAGGCCGTCGCCGCCCGGCCGTAGGCCGTGAGCCGCTCCTTGCGGGGGAAGCGGTGGACGAGGTGCTCCGCAATCGCCACGAAATCGTCGGTGGGGATAGCGATGGGATCGGCATCGCCGAAGAAGAAATGCCGCTCCTCCGGCCCATACAGCTCCGCCGCGCGGTCAATATCGCCCAGCACTTCAGCGAGGGGCCGCGTCTGAAACGCCACCCCCATCGCCCGGTAGATGCCGCAGAAGCGGCAGCGTCCCCACGGGCACCCCTTCGTCACCCGAATCACCACGCTGAACGCCTCATTGGGCGGGCGGATGTAATTCTCGCCTGGGTACAACTCGCTCATGTCCTCATTCTAGCTTATGCCAGGTGTCGTTTTCCAGGAATTGTGCTTCCCTTTCCGAAAACAAGACAGCCGCCCGCCCCGCCCGCCCGCCAAAACCGGAAAAACGTTTCCTTTCCCGAACAAACATCACATGACCAGCCGAGGGCCTCCCCCCTTCCTGACAGCCCCACGCCTTCAACCCCTCGCGGGCAAGCCCCTAGCTCCGCCTTGCCCCCCCTCCCTCCGCCCCGCTGCCGGGCCAGCGGGCGTCGGCTGCGGCGGCATGGCGCATCCCCGTCGCGGCCTTCCCTCTTGGGGGCCCAGTCTGGGAGCTGGGGTTTAGCCCCCGAATGGGGGCGTTTGAGCCGTAGCCCAGGGCGACCGAAGGGAGCCCTGGGGGAGACGCGCCCCCCACGCGGGAGCCCCGAAAGGGGGCGATTCAATGGCCACGAAGGCATGACGCGCCCCCTTCGGGGGCTTGGATGGGGGGGACGCCCGATCCCAGGGCGACCGAAGGGAGCCCTGGGCTACGGCTGGCTCGCCCGCCTTCGGGGGCTACAAGACCCCCGAGATGTGGGCAAAGATGAGGGCAACGCCCTGGGAAGGGGTGTCCGGCGTACGTCCAGCCCTGAAAGGGCGTACTACCGGGGCGCCCATAGTACGCCCTGTCAGGGCTACCCATGGGTGGCCGCCAGTTCCCAGGCCGTTGCCCTGGGCTTTGCCCACAACTCTGGGGATGAAGGCTCGCAGCCCCGTCAGGGGCGTCAGAAGGTAGCCACGGGCGTAAGCCCGTGGACTTGGCGGCCCAGGGTCCAGCCCCCGCAGGGGGCGGCAGAAGGGTCGGCCGCCAGGGCATTCTGCCGCCCCCTGCGGGGGCTGGACCTTGTATCCGCCCGGACCCACGGCTTACGCCGTGGGCTACCTCCTGCCGCCCGCCGCGGGCGGGCTGCGGAGCTCGAG
>VGYV01000730.1 GCA_016872855.1 Planctomycetota bacterium | reverse complement strand
CCTTGATGAGTTCGGCGACCTTGGCCGTAACGTCGGCCGACGGGCCGTCGGGCAGCGCGCCGTAGACTGCCTTGACGATGGCCACCTTGCCCGTGCCCGGCTGCGATTCGCGCTGGCACACGGCGGAGAGTGCGGCCTCGGCGGCCTGGAGTTCGGGGCCGGCCTTGGCCTTGCCCAGCAGGGCGACCAGTGCGGGGAACTCGGCGGCGCCGGCCGACTGGCCGAGGCACTTGATGCTGGCGAGGCGGACCGCCTCGTCGGCATCCGCTGCGGCCTTGAGGAGGGCGGGCATGGCGCCCACGACGCGGCGCTGGCCGAGCATCTCAATGGCCGCGGCGCGGGCCTTCGGGTCGGCCCCCGTGAGCATGGCGGCGAGGGCCTTGTCCACCTCGGCGCCCTCGATGCTCGTCAGGGCAGCGCGGGCCGCGGCCGCCACGTCGGGCTCGGCGTCGGACATCAGCTCCAGGAGCCCTTGGGCAGCGGCGCCGCTGCCGATCCCCGGCAAGCCGCGGATGGCGGCGAGGCGGGCCTCCTTCTCGCCCTTCTTGGCCAGGGCAACAAGGGCGGGCACTGCCGCGGCGTCGGCGCGCTTGCCTAGCACGAAGGTCACGAGTATCTGGTTCTCGGCGGGCAGCTTGCCCAGCTCATCCGCCAGGGCCTTCACCACGGCGGGGCCGGGCAGCTCCATCGCGGCGCGGGTGGCGGCGCGGAGCCGGATGGGGTCGCTGCCGCGCACAGCTTCGAGGAGGAGGGGAATGCCCTCGTCGCCGCGGGCGAGGATGCCGCCGCGCAAGGCCCCCATGCGGACCTGTTGCGGGGCGGGTTTGAGGGCGGCCAGGATGTCGTAGGCGCCGAGGGCGCGGTCCTTCTTGCCTGCGGCTGCGAGGCCCTCGGCGGCGCGGAACAGCCCTTCGCAGAAGGCCACCTGGCGACCTGCGGGGGCCTTGGTGACGGCCGCCTCAAGCGCGGTGGCTGCCTCGGGCGTGCCGATGTCGCCGAGCGCGCGGGCGGCGGCCCCCGCCACGTCCGCATCGGCGTCCCCAAGCAGTTTCACCAGGGCGTCAACCGCCTTGGCGTCGCGGCGCACGCCGATGGAGGTGGCTACGCCGGCGAGGAGCCGGCCCTTGGTGGTGGCAAGCGCAGCGCGGAGCGCCTCGTCGGCAGCGGGGTCGGGCAGCACCTCGAGGGCGTAGCGGGCCATGTGCGACAGCTCCTCATTGGGCAGGAGCGCCGCGAGGGCCGGCACGGCCGCCTTGGTGCCGCAGCGCTGGAGCAGGCGGCAGGCCTCGGCCTTGTCGAACCGCGGGGCATCGGACTTCAGGACGGCGATGAGCTTCGCCTCGTCGAGCTCGGCGGGGGCCTCCTCGCCGGCCAGCGCGGCGAGCGACCCGACAAGCAACGAGGCAGCCAGAACGGAGCGCGTGATCTGCTTCAGCATGGCTTGGGTTCCTTCCAGGCTCAGTAGGTGTAGGGCGCCCGCATCGCGCGCGAGCGCAGGCGGTTGGCCTCGGGGTCGGCGGTGAATTCCTCCTTGACGGGGTCGTACTTGAGGCTGCGCTTGAGCCACATGCAGATGTTGGCGCAGTGCACCGTGGTCATCGAGCGGTGCATGACGGTGGGGTTGGCGACGGTGGGCTGACGGCTCTTGATGCAGTCGAGGAAGTTGCGCATGTGGCTGAGCGCCCGTCCCGTGCGGGCCACGTAGTCGGCGAGGAGCTTCTTCTGGTCTGCCATGAACGCAGGTCTGGAGACCTCCAGGCCGCCGTCGCCGGAGGTAGCCCAGCCCTCCGGCCCTTCGAAGCGCGCGCCGCAGGAGCCGCGAAAGAGGTTGACCCCCTTGTAGTTGCCGCGGGACAGGATCATCTTGATCCCGTTAGCAAAGTGAGCGACCATGCCATCGCCATAGCGGTTGTCCACGAACTCGTATTCGATGGGGGAGGTGTCGGTCAGGCCGAGGCCCTCCTGAGCCTGGGCGAAGGTGTGGGCGCCCCACTCGCCGATGCAGGAGGTATGGAAGTCGTAGTGGCCGCGCCAGCCGCCGCCGATGTAGGCGCGGTTGAACGGCCGCCAGGGGCAGGGGCCGAGCCATGCATCCCAGTCCACCTGGTCCTTCGGCGGCTCGGGCTCGGCCGGCAGCCAATCGTGCTTCATGTACGCATCGTCCCACGGCGCGATGTGGGCGTAGGCGGTGTGCACCTTCCCCAGGCGGCCCGTGCGGGCCAGCTCATAGCAGAAGACATGGTGGCCCTCGCTAAGGCGTTGGGTGCCGGTCTGGTAGACGCGCCCGTAGCGCTTCGCGGTGGCCACGACGGCCTGGCCCTCGGCGATGGTCATGGCCGACGGCTTTTCGGTGTAGACATCCTTGCCCGCGCGCATGGCCCAGATGGACATCAGGGCGTGCCAGCGGTCGCCTGTCGCCGTCAGAATCGCATCAATGTCCGTCCGCTCGGCCAGGAACTCGCGGACCTCGGGATATGCCTTGCAGTCGGTGTTGCCATAGCGCTGGTCCACCACCTTCTTGCAGTTCTCGCGGGCCGAGCGCTGCGCGTCGCAGATGGCGACGAACTGCACGTCCTTCTCGGGCAGCATCCAGCCGAGCACACCCATGCCGCGCCCGCGGAGGCCGATGCCGCCGGCGATGATCCGCTCGTTGGGCGGCACGGCGCCGTCCTTGCCCAGCGCGCTCGAGCGGATGACGGCTGGCCCCAGCGCCGCCGCCCCCGCCGCCACAGTGAGAAACTCCCGTCGCGTCCTCATCGCCTCTCCTTTCTCCGGCCGCCCGCGTAGCGGCAAGCGTCCCGCTTGCCGGCCGCAACCGGGACGGTTGCGGCTACTAGGCGGCCTCGTGGCCGGGCTTCTTCTCGCCGCTCCCTGCGTCCGGCCGCCGCGGGGCAAGCCGGCGCAAGCCCCATACATACCTGTCTGCCCCGTCCCTGTCAAGCGCGGGGTAGAGGAAGCGAGGCCCGTGCTGTCACCCAGGCCCTCGCAGGGTGGCACGGCTGCCTTGCCAGCCGTGCCACGCCCCTGCCGAGGGTGCGCGGCCCATCCCACCCGCGCTCGGCCTTGACACGGGCGGCCCCGCCGAGTAGAGTGCCTGCCTGGGGAGAGCACGATGAGAAAGGACTTCGGCATGGCTGAGCAGGAGAAGGCGGCGTCGCGGCGGGACTTTCTGAGGACGGCGACCTTTGCGGGTGCGGCGCTGGCCGGCGCGCTCCCCGTGGGCGCCTACGCGGCGGGGGACGAGACGATCAAGGTCGCACTCGTCGGCTGCGGCGGACGCGGCGGCGGCGCCGCCGTCAATGCCCTCCGCACCCCTGGCCCCACGAAGCTGGTGGCCCTGGCCGACGTGTTCGAGAACCGCCTCAAGAATTGCGCCAGCCACCTGTCTAACAACCTCAAGGACAAGGTGGACGTGCCGCCAGAACGGCAGTTCCTCGGCTTCGACGCCTATAAGAAGGCGGTTGACTGCGTGGCCCCCGGCGGCGTCGTGTGCCTGGCCACCCCGCCCGGCTTCCGCCCCCTCCACCTCGAATACGCCGTGGAAAAGGGCTGCCATGTCTTCATGGAAAAGTCGTTCGCCGTGGACGCCCCCGGCATCCGCCGCGTGCTCAAGGCTGGCGAGGCGGCGAAGGCGAAGAACCTGAAGATCGTGGGCGGCCTCAACCAGCGCTACTCCCACTCGAACCAGGAGGCGATCAAGCAGCTCCAGAGCGGCATCATTGGCGAACTGGTCACGGGCTACGCCTACCGCATGCACGGCCCGGTCGGCTTCGGCCGCAAGGCCCAGGGCGAGAGCGACCTGCTCCACCAGATCCGCAACTACTCCTGCTTCACCTGGCTCAACGGCAGCTTCCTCCTCGACTGGCTGATCCACAACCTCGACGTCATCTGCTGGGCGAAGAATGCCTGGCCCGCCTCGGCCCAGGGACACGGCGGACGCCAGGTGCGCACCGAGCCCGACATGCTCTTCGACCACTACATCGTCGAGTACACCTATCCCGACGGCACGCGGATGATCGCCCAGGGCCGCCACCAGAGCAACACCTGGGGCTTCTTCGCCGACATCATCCACGGCGGCACCGGCTGCGCCACCCTCGGCGAGGGGGTGGG
>VGYV01000729.1 GCA_016872855.1 Planctomycetota bacterium | reverse complement strand
CCCCGCGCCCATCCAGGCCCCCACTGATCCTGTGGGGCGCATCCGCTGCCGCGCGTGCCATGCCCCCATGAAGCCGCTGGTCCGGGTCATTGGGAAACGCGAGCAGCGCTTCTACGCCTGCACCGCCGCCAAGGAGAGTGCGTGGCATTCGTGCCTTACCAGGGCGGTGAGCGCGCCGGCGATGGAGCGTGCCGTGGCCGAGGTGTTGTTCGACGCCGGGTCCAGCCTGGAGCGCGTGCGGGACCTGATACGGCTGCCCCCTGGGACTTCCTCCGACGCTGGCCAGGAGCTGGAGCGGCGGGTGTACCGGATGCTGTCCGTGTTCCGGGCGAGCTGGGGCCTCCTGGACCGCCGCGAGCGTCCCCGGGCCCTCCGCGCCCTGCTGGCCGAGGTGGACTACGACGCCCGAGACGGCACGCTGGGCGTCGCCCTGAAGGCGAGCGGGTTCGACTGGCTGACGGCAGAGGGCGACCGAGCCAAACCACCGGATCGCCGCCCGTCGCGTGGGATTTTGCGTCTGGAGGCGGAAGTGGACCCCGCTCTCATGAGAGGCCCTTCCTCGCGCAGGTCCTGGGTGACGCCCCTGCGGATGACGGCGGCCGAGCGCCTGGCATTGGCACACACGATCGAGGGGCTCGTCCGCGATGGGGGCGCGTCGAACTACACGGAGGCAGCACAGCAACTCAACTATTCGCCCAGTCGTCTCATGGGCGTCATGGTGCAGCTCTTCCTGGCTCCTGCTATCCAGCACGAAATCCTCTCGCTTGGAGACGAAGCACTCCGCTCCGTGCGAGAGGCCGATCTCTGCAAGATCGCCCGCAAGCTGGACTGGAATCGGCAGTGGGAGCATTGGGCCGCCCTCCGGAGCAAAGACCACCCCTGCCCGGGTTCCGGGACGAACCACGGACAGGGGGCAGGGGCGAGTCGCCGTGCCGACGCCCGCCTGCGCAAAGAGATCGAGCGCCTCCGCGAGATGACCGTGGCCGCCCTGCAAATGAAGCACTCAAAGCTCTTCGGCGCCCCATGTCGAAGCAATCGAACGTGCTTCCTTCGCCGGCGCGTCGCTTGGGGGCTCCAGGCACTGGCCATGGGAGGTCTCTCCGATGTAGCCGAAGAGCGGCTGGAACAACTGGGTGAGCATGCCCTGGCACGCCTCCGCGCTGCCCGGCCGGGCCATGTGTGATGGAATGGGCGCGGCAACTCGCGGCAGGACGCGCTCGGACGTGGGTGCCTGACTTGAACGGGGTGGATGCGTTGAAGGAACGCGGCGAGCGATCGGCTGTACCCATGGTGGACCCTCAGCCAGGGCGCGCGATACGAAGGTCTCCCTTCCGGTGTGCAATCTATGCGCGCCGTTCCGCGTCCCCAGACCCGGAACGCCAGCGGACCTCCATCGAGCTTCAGCGCCAGACCGTAGGGGTTTTCATCGCCAGCCGCCGGCACGAAGGGTGGGTCGCGCTCCCCGAGCGCTATGAAGACATGGGCTTTACGGGCGGCAACATGGAACGGCCTGCCCTGGACCGTCTCCTGGTGGAGGTCGAGCAGGGGAACGTCGACTGCGTCGTGGTGTACAAGCTCGACCGGTTGACCCGTTCGCTGGTTGACTTCGCGCGTCTGGTGGACATCTTCGACGCGTACGGGGTCGCCTTCGCCTGCGCCACGCAGGATATCGACACGACGCACCCCATGGGCCGGCTAGCCCTCAATGTGCTCCTCTCCTTCGCCCAGTTCGAGCGTGGGATCATTGCCGACCGGATCCGCGACAAGATGCATGCCAGGTTCCGTCGCGGCGAATGGGCGTCGGGGGATGCCCCGCTCGGATACGAGGTGGACCGGCGCGCGCGCCGGCTCATTCCCTGCGACGAGGAGGCCGAGCGGGTCCGCGCCATTTTCGGGCTGTACCTCGAACACCGCTCGACACTCCGAGTCGTCGAAGAACTCTGCCGCAGGGGGTGGCGCCCCAAGCGTCGCTTCACGAAGAACGGGGTGGCGCGCCCGAGCGTTCCATTCGGGTCGGCAACAGTCGCCTACTTGCTGAGGAGTCCCGTCTACATCGGCAAGGTCCGCTGCAAGGGGGAGGTCTACGCGGGCAACCACGAGCCGATCGTGGACGAGACGGTCTGGCGCCGCGCGCAGGTCTTGCTCCGGCAGAACTGGGATGGAGGCCCGAGGTACCAGTGGAACGAGTACCACATGCTCCTGCGGGGACTGCTCTACTGCCAGGCCTGCGGCGCCCCGATGAAGACCAGGAGTTGCGCGCCTGCCAGAGGGTTGCTGTACTACGTGTGCTGTGAGCCAGGCCGCCCCCCGGGCACGACTTGCCGAGCCCGGTGGGTGCGCGTCCGCACGCTCGATGCCACCGTGCTCAAACACATTCGCGAGTGCGCTGCAGGCCCTTCGTGCGCTGCCGCGCTCCCCCACGCCAGGCAGCGGAGCATGGCTCGCGTCGCCGAACTGGAGGAGCGGCGGCAGAGGCTGGGCGAGGAGCTTCTGCGCCTTCGGAAGCTGGTGCAACCGTCGCCGGGAGCTTCGGTCCCACCGCGTGGAGGACAGAAGCCTGCCGTAGTACCGCAGGAGGACACTGAGGAGCAGATAGCAGCGGTCGAGCGTATGAGAACCATCCGTGAGGAGTTGGTCTCGTCGCACCGCGAGTGGAGCGAGGAGAAGAGCCTGGCACAGGCTCTGTGGGTCTTCGACCCAGGGTGGGACGCGCTGAAGCCCCAGGAGCAATGGCACGCCCTCAGTCTCCTCGTCGAGCGCGTGGACTACGACCCGCGGACGGGGAAGGTGAGCGTGTCGTACCGAGAGCCCGTGTCCCGCTTCCTCTGTGAACTGGCTGGAGTGGGCGAGGCTGCCTATGGCAGCGAACGCTGACATGCCATCCTTCTCCATGTTCGTGCCCCAAATGCAAGAAGCCCGCGCCGGGAATACCCGGTGTGGGCTTCAGCGTTGTGTCAACTCCCGCAACGTCCGGCGAACGTGGGTGCTTGGCGAGTACCCCAAGGCGGCCCGCGAAATGGGTCAGCAGGCGGTCACCACAAGGCCCGTCCGGCTGACCTCGAAGTCGAAGAACCGTGCGCGTTCGTTCGGCGGCTCAGCCTCGAGCATCCGCCGCACCGCAGCCGCATCCTCGGGTGACTTGCAGACCATGAGCAGGAACCCTCCACTGCCCGCGCCCACGATCCGCGCTCCGTGGACGTACGGCCGCACACGCGCCATGAGGGTCTCAATCAGGTCGTTGGTTGCCTCGGGATTCAGTTGCTTGTGGAGTTCCCAGGACGTCCCGACCAATTGCCCGAACGCCGGCAGATCCCTCCGCCCCATGGCTTCTGCCATCCGCAACGCCAGGCGGTGTATCTGGCTCAACGTGGCCATCGTGCCCCTATCTCTGGCAAAATAGCGGGCGATGTACCGAGCCAGGAGATCCCGCGCCACACGCGTTGCACCAGAATAGAACAATAACACTTGCCCGTCGCTTAGCCGTGGGTCGAGAACGTCTGTGGGGAGGTACTGGATCGTGGGATCGGGAATCAACCCGGGCTCCGTGGTGGTGATCTTGGCACCATCAGTCACCCCACCAACCTGGTCTTGCCAGCCACCCCCCGTGGTCATCGCCTGTTCGAGTCGCAGGACGTGGTGGAACAGCTCCCGTTGCGTTACGTCTCGTCCCATGACGCGATGGAGCACGGCCAGCACAACGGCCCCCATGATGCTCGACGTGCCCAGGCCACTCCCCTTCGGGACCGCGGCGAGGGTTGTGAGCTCGAGCCCGCCGCCGAACGACTCGAGCATCTGTTCGAGCGTTGCGCCGTCCGCCCATTCGCTGGACATCGGCGAGAACCCGGAGAGCGCGAGGGCCGCCTTGGCCACGGCGAACTCATCGCCAGGCGTCCGATGGTCCATGAGTTCGTCGAGTTGGGCCAGCTCGACCCGCCGCCCCAGGTCAATGGAGGCGATGCGGATGACAGGCTCTGGGATGACCCGCCCGTACGCGTGGATGGGCGGCTGGCCGTTGAGGTCAATCGCCGCGTTGAGGACGCACCCGCCCCGTTCCAGCGTGTAGGGTGGGGTATCCGTCCAGCCGCCGGCGAGTTCCAGGCGTGCCGGAGCGC
>VGYV01000728.1 GCA_016872855.1 Planctomycetota bacterium | reverse complement strand
GCCGCTCCAGGCCAGATGGTAGCCGGCCTCGGCGAGGTCCTGGCTCCAGAGGCGGACGCCCGGCTTGAGGCCACGGCTGATCGCCTGGGCGTTGCAGATGTTGTTCCACACCCCGTGCCGCGAGGGGTAGAGCCCGGAGTGGAAGGTCGCGCGGGACGGACAGCAGTGGGGCGAGGGGCAGTATGCCTCGGTGAAGGTAATGCCTTGCTGCGCGGACTTGTCGAGGTTGGGCGTCAGGCACGGATGCTCGGCCAGCGCCGTGTCGCCGCGCTGGTGGTCGGTCATGAAGATGAGGATGTTGGGTTGGGGCAAGGGCTTCTCCTTGATCTGGAACCCGTAATCCGTAATTCGTAATCCGTAACCAGAGGGGACAAGAGGCCCGGGAGCGGAGGTCTTCTCTTCTCCTGTTACGGATTACGGATTACGGATTACGCATTACGGATCGCCTAGAGGGGGTAACGACCTGGATGATAGCGGTTCAGCCTTCGCTTCAGTTCCGCCGCCTGTTGGCTGCGGCCGGTCTTCTCGAGGCGCTCGAACATGCGCTCGGGGCTGTAGTAGGGGAAGACGCCCTGGGAGATCATCTGCTCCATCGGGTCGCAGGGGGCGCCCTTCTGGAGCTGCTGCTGACGCCAGTCGGCCAGGAGCGCGGACAACTCGCCGACGACCTCGGGCCGCTCGTAGGCCAGGTTGATCGTCTGGTGCGGGTCGTTCCGCATGTCGTGGAGCAGCACCGGCTCGTCGTAGGGATAGAGGCCGGGGTGGAGGACGCGCATCATCAGCCACTCGGGCGTGCGGACGGTGCGGGTGAGGGTGTAGATGCCGTGGTCCCACACCTGGAAGGGCCAGCCCGCGAAGCTCTCGCCGCGGAGGGCGGGGGCGAACGAGCGGCCGTCCCAGCGGGCCGGTACGGGGAACCCGAGAAGCTCGCAGAGGGTGGGCGCAAGGTCGAGGTTGTAGACCATCGCCTCGTTGCGGCCGGGCTGGGTTGTGACCTCTGGCCAGCGGACGATCATGGGGATGTTGTGGACGGCTTCGTTGGCGATGCCGTGGTCCATGTACTGGCCGTGCTCGCCGAAGGAGTCGCCGTGGTCGGCGCTGACCACGATGGCCGTGTGGTCGAGCACGCCGGCGTCGTCGAGGGCGCCGAGCACCTCGCCCACGTGCCAGTCGGCGTAGGCGATTGAGGCGTCGTAGCCGTCCACCAGCAACTTCAGGTCGTCGGTCGTGCGGATGGCGTCGGGCATGGTGTCCACAGGGCGGGCGTAGCCGTCGCCCCGTCGCCCCTCGTAGCCGGTGTAGAGGTCAACGGCGGAGCGTGGGCCGTAGAATGCCTGGTGGCGGTCAATCGTTGCCTGGTCGGGCCAGGAGGGGCCGGGCAGGCGGCGGAACTTCTCGACCCACTCGGCGGGGACGCGGTAGTGGCTGTGAATGTCCCAGTAGTGCAGGTGGACGAACCAGTTGTCCTCGCGTGCGTGCTGTCGGAGCCACGGGAGGAATGCGGCGTTCACCTCGTCGGCGCGTTCCTGGCCGCGCTTGCGGGTGAAGGCGTGCACCTCCTCCCAGCCGGCGTTGAACCACCAGGCGTTGTGGCGGTCGGCGAAGCAACTGAACGTGACGGTCTTCATCCCGTGCTGCCACAGGTGCATGGCGAGCATGGGCCGCGTGGTGTCGCGCCCGTGGCAGTTGTAGAGGTCGTGATAGCGGAAGTCCTCGCCCGTGCCGTGATGGGTCACGACGCCGTTGTTGAAGCCGAACCGCCCGCTGAACAGCCCTGCCCGCGACGGCAGGCAAGGCGAGTTCGCGCAATAGCAGTGCGTGAACGTCACGCCCTCCGCCGCGATCCCATCCAGATTCGGGCTTGTCGGCCTCGGATACCCGTTGCAGCCCAGGTGGTCGGCCCGGCAGCAGTCGAGGTCAATGTAAAGCACTCGCATTGTCTTGGCTCCTCAATCGTCCTCGTCCTCGAACGCTCCTTCGTTCGCTCCCTCACCTGTCATGCCGAGCGAAGTCGAGGCATCTCTCCTGGGCTTCAGGAGAAGATAGATTCCTCGACTTCGCAAGGGCCTGCCCTGAGCGAAGCCGAAGGGCTCCGCTCGGAATGACCGTTCTCGGAGTTCATGGCTGCCCTGTCTCCTCGGACCAAGCCTGCCAGTTCCGCCAGACGGGCGGGGGGTCGAGGGCGCGTATCTCGAAGGTGTGCTCGCCAGGGAGAATGGGCACGATGAGGGTGTCGCCCGAGGTGCCGGGGGCGAACGTCTGGCCATCAATGACCAGCATCGGCAACCGGTCGAGGCCCTCGGGCCGCGTGAGGTAGAGGAAGCGGCCGAGGCCGCCCGTCTTGCCTGTGATGCGGTCGGGGCCGAATGTGACCTCGTAAGGGCCGTCGCAGCCCCCCAGGAAAAAGACTCCAGGAGTCTTTTGCCGGAACGGCCCCTTGGGTGCTTCGCACAAAAGACTCCTGGAGTCTTTTTCCTGGCCGCCGATGACGACCTTCTTGTCGCGGTCGAAGGGGGCGGGCACTTCGATGGTGGCCGGCTTCACCAGGTCGGCCACGGGGATGATGCGGTGGGCGGCGACGGGGCTGCGGAGGGTCGTGCCCTTGAACGACACGGTGCCCGGGCCTTCGGCGATGATGAGGTGCACCTCAGTCGCGTAGACGCGGACGGCGCCTGCGATGCCCTCGAACGCGATGTCGCCGTCGCTGAACTTGATGGGGTGGCCCGCGACTCCGTCGCGGGAAGTCTCCGCCCCGGAGGGGCGGGCTACGTGGCCCGCGTCTCCGACGCGGGAGGATTCCGCCCCGGAGGGGCGGGCTACTGGGCCGGCGAAGATGTAGTCGGTGCCCTCGCTCGTGGTGATGCGAGCGACGCCGTCGGCTAGCGCCTCGCACTTGGGCGGGGCCTCGTCGACCGCCTGGGGATAGAGCACGACCGCAATGTCCTTGCCCGCCTCGATGGGGCCGAAGGCGGTCACGGAAATCGTCTCTTCGACCTGGATGCTGGTGTCCTGCCCCTTGAGGACGGGGGAGCCGGCCTTCTGCCAGCAGAGGGCAGGGCGGTTGTAGATGGGGCCGCTCTGCGTGGCGTCGCGGGTCTCGGCGGCGACGCTCGCCGGCTGAAGGAAGCGGGCGTGGAGCTTCGGGCCAAAGGGACTGGTGTAGTCGAGGCCACTGCCGCCGGTCTTCACGAACTCCTTCTTGCCCGGCGTGCGGAGATACCACCACTTGGGCTGAAGAGTCTTGGCATCGCCATTGGGTTCGCGGGACGCGGAGGTCCCGCCCACAGGTTCGCGGGGCTCAGAGGCCCCGCCCACAATCGGGGCGAAGCTGTCGCGGAGGACGAAGTAGTTCGGGCCTTTGGCCGCCTTGCCCTTGAGGAAGAGGACCTGGCGGGTCCAACGCTGCGGGCCGTAGTCGCCTTCGCCGCGGAGGTAATCCACGGATGGGGTGAAGCTGTGGGCGTGGAGTTGCGAGATGGGGCCGCCGCCCGGCCAGCCGCCGTCGTCGGTGCGGGCGCCGAAGCGGACGCGGTTGTGCCAGCCGAACTCCCTTGAGAGCTTGGCGAATGGGCCGTCGCCGTGGATGGCGTAGCCGAAGAGGCTGAGGGTGGAGAGGGGCGCTCCCTTGGCATGAATGATGAAGTCGCCCTGGTTGGCGTCGCAGTGGCTGGTCAGGTAGCCCTGGCGGAGTGCGAAGAAGGTCTCGTTTGGGTCGCCCGCGTGGGCGCGAAGGACGGCGCCGAAGCCTGGGAGCCAGGTGCTCGCCAGGTCCTTCGGCACGTAGCCGGCGGGCAGTTGAGACAAGAGGTCGGCGTTGGCAATGACCCGTTCGGAAAAGCCGGCGTCGTGGTGCTGCTCCATCGGGCGGCCCGTCTGGTCCCACGCCCAGGCGAGGGCCTTGGCCAGGTCGGGGTCGAGGGTGCGCATCAGGCCAGCCGCGACGAGCCAGTGGGTGCACAGGTCAATCCCCTCGTGGCCCCAGTTGGGGAGCGACCGTGCGCCGAAGCGGGGGTCCTTCGGGGCGAGGAGCTGGAGGGTGAAGCGAGCGGGCATGGCGGCGAGGCGGGCGGTGGACTCATCGAGGCGGCCCGTGCGGCCGAGGACGGTTGCCGCCTGCATCACGTGC
>VGYV01000727.1 GCA_016872855.1 Planctomycetota bacterium | reverse complement strand
CTGGCGCTCATTCCTGTCGGGCTGATGAGGCTCATGGCAGTCTGCCTCGCCCCGGGCGATGGGCTGCGCCGTGCCTTCTCCAAGCACCCTGTCCTGAAGGTCTTCGCGATCATTCTTATGTTCTGGCTCCCGGGCGTGATCGTCAGCCAGTCTGGGAGCCGCAAGGCGGAATCCCCGGAAGAGCCCCGACATGCGACCACGGTCGTGTCTACCAGGCCGGCTGGGCAGGCAGACGTGCCGCAGGATGGCATGCCGGCGGAGAACAACGATGACAGCGGCGTGGCCACCGGAGCAGTTGTTGCCGTGGCGCTCTTCGTGATCGGAGCGTTTCTGATGCTGTTGTCAATGCACCCCGGGACCACTGAGCCTGCCTACTACTAGACCCAGTAGAGGTTGTTGCCCACGCGGCCGGTGAAGAGGTCCACGAGAATCCAGACTCCGCAGGCAGTGAACTGTCCGAGGATGAGGCCGAGGAAGAAGAGGCGGGTCTTGCGGTAGAGCTTGGGGCCGCCGTAGGTGAGCACGAGCCGCTTGACGGCCCAGGCGAGGAAGATGCTGAACCACATGAAGTCGGTCATCATGATGGTCGAGAGGGGGAGGCCCATCGGATGCAGGGGCCACCAGAGGAACCTGTGATGGAGGAAGGTCAGGGCGCCCATGGCCGCCGCGCCAATCCCAGCGAAGATGAACGAATCAACGTCCGGCCCAGACGGGTTGTTCATCGCCGGGCCCAGGAACTCGTAGGGGTACTGCGGCCCGCCCCGGAAGAACCAGTCGTTCGCGTTCGCTCCGCCCCGGGTGTAGGCGATGTGCATGGTCATCCAGATGGAGCCGAGGACGGCGAGGACAACGGCGATGGCCATGGCCCAGAAGAGCCTTCGGCGGCGGCCGGGCAGGTCCGAGCCGAGCTTCAGGCCGTTGGCGGCCGAGGCCATGACGAAAATCCGCACGTCGGACATCCAGACGTAGGTCAGGCCGAACGCCACCATCGTCGAGGGCGGGATGCCCTCGGAGCCGAGCGCCGAGATGATGGCGGTGGAGGGGAGGACGGGCGCCCGCGCGGCGGCCAGCCCGCCCCCCGCCACCACCCGCGTGATGCCGTAGAAGATCGCCAGCGACAGCACGACCATCGCCGCGGCAATGCCCAGTGACATTCCGCTCCGCCACAGCCACGCCGTCATGTAGACCACGCAGATCACCGTGCCCCAGAAGGCGAAGGGGTACGACATCATCTCGTCGGAGTCGTCCACCTCCTTCCCGCGCCCGAGTGCCTTGGCGGCGACGTCGCGGAGGTGCCGGCGGCTCATCCAAAGGCCGATGGCGACGAGTGCCAGGAGCGCCCCCAGGCTCTGGTGGCACACCAGCGGCCCGCCCCCGTTCTTGCTGTAGCCGTCCAGGTGCCGCACGAAGCCCTCGGCGGAGACGAAGCCGTCGAAGCCCAGCATCTTGATGAGCGCGCGCTCGATCTGCGTGATGAGGCTGAAGACCCACAGGCTCAGCGCCAGGTCGAGCCGCAGCATATAGGCGAAGCCCGTCATGGGGAAGCTGATGTTGAACTGGAGCCGCGCGGCGCCGCGGAAGATGTCGAGCCGCGTGCCCAACACCAGCTTCTCCTGCACCGCCCCGGGGAAGTAGAAGTTCAGGCCGTTGTAGCAGACCACCAACGCAGGGATGAGCATGCCCGCCCACAGCCAGCCGCTGCGGAGCACGGGGTTCGTGAAGCCCGGCTTCTCCTCGGCCTTCACCATCTCCAGCGGCAGAGCCACCATGGGGTAGACCAGCCGCTCGCGTTCCACCCACTGGCGGCGCACAATGGACATGATGGCGATCATGGCGAAGTAGAGCGCGAAGAGGAAGGTGAGCCACATGGCCAGCGGCACCGCCCAGGCGGCCCAGGGAATGGCCTCGGCAGTCGGCTTCCCCTCGAAGAGCCAGCGGATCGCCAGCGAATCCGTCGGCCTCACCCAACTCGGCAGGTGAGGCACGATCAGCGTGTCCCAACTGTTCTCCGGCGAGGCGAAGTACTGCGCCGCAATGTCGGCCAGGAACGACGCGGTGAGGCCCATCGTGGGGATCGTCGTGGCCACGATCATCATCACGTACACCACGAGCAGCTCGCCCGCGTTCAGCGCCAGCCCGAGCCACCGCAGGACGCCGTTGGCCAGAAAAACCAGGATGAAGAACAGGAAGATCGCTGCCCCCGTGCTGAAGTCGATATCCAAGTACGAGCCATGGATGACGTGGCAGTTGTAGGGGCAGGCCACGCCGATGAAGAGGCTCATGAGGGAGCCGACGGCGATGGCGCGGAGCGAGAATGCCTCGCGGACGCGCGAGAGGCCCGACGCCCCTTCCTCCTCGAAGGGGTCGCGGGGGCGGCGCGGCGCGGCGGAAGGAGCGTGCTCGGCCATGGCACTCACGGAGCGCTGGGGGGCCTGGACGGGGGGGCTGCTGCTCCCCCCACGCGTCGCATCCTACCCCTGGCGGCGGGACGTGTCAAGGCGGGTTGGGGGTGCAGTAACGGATTTGCACGCCGAAGCGGGCGTTCCTGTTTGTAGTTCGGCCTTCAGGCGGTCTTCAGGGCTGCCAGGGCCGACAGAGGAACCGCGTAAACGCCGAACTACGAACGAAGGCGGGCGGCGCACAAATCCGTTACTGCACCCGCGGGTTGGATTGCGCTTGACAGGCGGGGGGCGGGCCGGTATAATTAGGCTGCGCTAACTTTGTTTTGCTAGGCTTATGCCCGCCGTGTCACACGAGCTCTCCTCCAGCCTGGAAGATTACCTCGAGGCCATCTACCACCTGGTCCGCGAGAACCGCGTGGCCCGCGTGCGCGACATCGCGGAGCGGCTGGGGGTGCAGATGCCCTCTGTGACCGGCGCGCTGCGCAGCCTGGCCGCCAAGGGTCTGGTGAACCACGACCCCTACAGCTACGTCACGCTGACGCCCGCCGGCGAGCGGATCGCGCGCGACATGGTGCGGCGGCACGAGGTGCTCACGGGCTTCCTGAGCGGCTTCCTCGGGCTCGACCTGGCCGCCGCCGAGCGGAACGCCTGCGCGATGGAGCACGCTATCGAGCCCCAGGTGCTCGACCGCCTGGTGGCTTTCGTCGAGGGCGCAGGGGGTGTCCCAAAGACTGCCTGAAGGCAGGACTCCGAACAGGGCCAGCCGCGCGTTTGGAGTCCTGCCTTCAGGCAGTCTTGCGGCGGGGAACCAGGCTATCGCAGGCTACTCGAGGGGCGTGACAAGTGATGGGTGGCGGCGCGGAAGGCGACAATGTGCTCGCCCTCGGCAGCGTGGCCGAAGGGCAGTGCGTCCGCCTGGCCAGGCTGGATGCCGGTGGCGGCATGGCCGCGCGGCTCACGGCGATGGGCCTCGTGCCCGGCGTGGAGCTCCGAATGCTCCGCAACAAGGGCCGTGGCCCGGCACTAGTCGAGGTCAAGCACACCCGCCTCGCCCTCGGCCGGGGCATGGCCGCCCGCATCCTCGTCAAGACCATCCCTTGCCCCTGAGGCCCGCATGGCGAAGAAACCCCTCGTCGTCGCCCTGGCCGGCAACCCCAACTCGGGCAAGACCACGCTCTTCAACAACCTCACCGGCGCCCACCAACACGTGGGCAACTACCCAGGCGTCACCGTCGAGAAGAAGGAGGGCACGTGCATCCACCGCGGCGTGGCCATCCAGGTGGTGGACCTGCCCGGCACCTACAGCCTCACCCCCTACAGCATCGAGGAGGTGGTCGCCCGTGACTTCGTGATCGAGGAGCGCCCCGACGTGGTGGTGGACGTGGTGGACGCCTCGAACATCGAGCGGAACCTCTATCTGGCGACCCAGCTCATCGCGCTCCGCGTGCCGCTGATCCTGGCGCTGAACATGAGCGACGTGGCGGAGCGCCGCGGCTTTGCCATCCAGCACGAGCGCCTCGGCGAGCTCCTCGGCGCGCGAATCGTCCCCACCGTCGGCCACAAGAACAAAGGCACGGCCGAGCTGCTCGACGCCATCCTCGAGGTCGCCGAAGGGGCCAACGCCCCGAGGCCGGTGGAGATACACTTCGGCCGCGAGATAGACGAGGAGCTGGACAAGCTCGTGCCCCTCATTCGCGCCCGCCCCGAGCTGGCCCGCCACTACGACCCCCGCTGGCTCGCCATCAAGCTGCTCGAGGACGACCGCA
>VGYV01000726.1 GCA_016872855.1 Planctomycetota bacterium | reverse complement strand
CCGCGTGTTCCTGGGCTGCTCGAACCCGGCGGCTCGTGGGCCGGCGGTGAAGGCCATGTGTTCCCGCGGCTGCATCAAGTGCCGGCTCTGCGTGAAGGCGACCACTTCGGGCGCCGTGACTTGGGGCGACAACCTGCCGAAGATCGACTACGAAAAGTGGACGGACCCTGCTGCGGCGGTCGAGAAGTGCCCGATGCAGACCTTCGTGGACCAGCGGCGCGCTCCGTCGCAGACTGCCGCTGCCGCCGGCTAAACCCGCCTCGGTCCTGCCACAATGACAACCGCACGGCTGGGGAGGGGAGGGGAGGGGCTGCCAGTTTGGCAGGAGGGCGGCCTGCCCACGCCGTGGGGGCTTACTCAAAGCCAATCCCCGCAAGAGCTTACGGCATGTGCGCCGTCGCTGTGCGGCATTGGTACGGAATTTGTTGTGGTAGGCGCGAGGGTGTGTGCGTGATCCGGAAGCACCGCGGTTGCAGAGCCCGGCGCCTTCCGCTATAATGCCTGCGTGCTACTGCTTGGGTGGCAAGGAGGAGATGCTGAATGGCGAAGTTGCTTGCGTTCGAGGAGGATTCACGGACTCGGCTCCGTGCGGGGGTGGAGAAGCTGGCCCGCGCCGTGAAGTCCACCCTCGGCCCGCGCGGGCGCAACGCCCTGCTCGACAAGGGCTGGGGCAGCCCGAAAGTGACCCGGGACGGCGCGACCGTGGCGGAGGAGATTGACCTCGCCGACCGCTTCGAGAACCTGGCGGCGCGCCTGCTCCGCGAGGCGGCGACGAAGACGCACGACGACGCGGGCGACGGCACGACCACCTCGACCGTGCTCGCCGAGGCCATCTTCCTCGGTGGCCTGAAGATGGTCATCGCCGGCCATCCCGCCATCGCGGTCGTCCGGGGCATCCAGCGCGGCGTGGACGCCATTCTCGAGCGGCTGGGCTCGATGAGCCGTCCCATCAAGGACGACGAGATCGGGCGCATCGCCACCGTCGCGGCCAACCAGGACGCGGAGATTGGCAAGACCATCGCCGACGCCATCCGCAAGGTCGGCAAGGACGGCGTCATCACCATCGAGGAAGGCAAGGGACTCGAGACCACCGTCGAGGTGGTCCAGGGCATGCAATTCGACCGTGGCTACCTCTCGCCCCACTTCGTCACCGACCCCGAGATGATGGAGTGCGAACTCGAGGACCCGTGCATCCTTATCCACGAGGAGAAGATAGCCGCGGCGCGCGACCTCGTGCCGCTCCTCGAGAAGCTGGCGGAGGCCAGGCGGCCGCTGCTCGTCATCGCCGAGGAGGTGGAGGGGGACGCGCTGGCGACTCTGGTGGTGAACAAGATGCGCGGCATCCTGCCCTGCGTGGCCGTGAAAGCCCCTGCCTATGGCGACCGCCGGAAGGCCATGCTCCAGGACATCGCCATCCTGACCGGCGGCAAGGCCATCTTCAAGGAGTTCGGCCTCAAGCTCGAAACAGTCGGCGTCAAGGACCTCGGCCGTGCCAAGAAGGTGGTCGTGGACCAGGACAACACGACGCTCATCGAGGGCGCGGGCGACGCGGCGGAGCTGAGCGGCCGCTGCAAGCAGATACGCAAGGAGCTGGAGGGCACGACGAGCGACTACGACCGCGAGAAGCTCCAGGAGCGCCTTGCGAAGCTGGCGGGCGGCGTGGCCGAGATACGCGTGGCCGCGGCGACCGAGAGCGAGATGAAGGAGAAGAAGGCCCGCTTCGAGAGCGCCCACAGCGCCACGCGGGCCGCCATCGAGGAGGGCATCCTGCCCGGCGGCGGCGTCGCACTTGTCCGCGCCGCGAAGGCCCTCGACGACCTGAAGGCCCCCGCCGACGAGCAAGTGGGCGTCCAGGTGCTCCGCGACGCCCTGGCGGCCCCGCTCAAGCAGATCGTGAAGAACGCCGGCTTCGAAGGCCCCGTCGTCCTCCGCAAGCTCGCCTCCGAGAAGGAGACGGTAGGCTTCGACGTCGTGGCCGAGAAGTACTGCGATCTCATCGAGGCCGGGGTCATTGACCCCGCCAAAGTGACCAAGGCCGCCCTGAAGAACGCCGCCAGCGCCGCCGCCATGCTCCTGATGAGCGACTGCCTTGTGGTGATGGAGATCGAGAAGGACGAGGAGGAGCACGCGCACGCGCACGGCGAGTGATGCCGCCGCCCCGCTCGGTGCCTCGGTAGGGCGTGCATACGTGCACGCGGAACGAGCAGGACTCCACCTCTCCCTCGGGGAGAGGTCGCCCGCCCAAGGGCGGGCGGGTGAGGGTGGCTTCGTAGCGCCCGCCGCGCCCGAAGCACCCTCACCCCAACCCTCTCCCCGAGGGAGAGGGGGCAGAACGAGCAACGGTGGTGTGCAGGCATGCACACCCTACAGGGAACAACGAAGAACAGTTGCGGGAGTCGAAGACGATGCCGAAGCAGCTTCTGTACGACATGGATGCCCGGATGAAGGTGCTCGACGGGATTCGCAAGCTGGCGCGCCCCGTGGCCGTCACCCTCGGGCCGACCGGGCGGAACGTCCTCCTCCAGAAGACCTATGGCGGCCCCACCGTCACCAAGGACGGCGTGACCGTGGCCAAGGAGATCGAGCTGGAGGACCCCTTCGAGAACATGGGCGCGAAGATGGCCCGCGAGGTGGCCTCGAAGACCAGCGACGTGGCGGGCGACGGCACGACCACGGCCACCGTGCTCGCCGAGGCGATCTACGGCGAGGGCCTCAAGGCCGTGATGGCCGGGGCTGACCCCCTCGCACTGCGGCGCGGCATCGAGAAGGCAGTTGACGCCGCCCTCGACGAGGTGGGCAAGCTATCACGCCCAGTGAAGTCGAAGGACGAGGTGGCCCAGGTGGCCGCCATCTCGGCCAACAACGACGCCTTCGTCGGGGGCCTCGTCGCCGACGCCGTTGAGCGCGTTGGCAAGGATGGCGTGGTCACTGTCGAAGAGGGCAAGACCGTGGAGACGGGGCTGGAGTTCCTCGAAGGCCTCCAGTTCGACCGCGGCTACCTCAGCCCTTACTTTGTCACGAACCCCGAGACAATGGAGACGGTGTACGAGGACTGTCTGGTGCTGCTGCACGAGAAGAAGCTGTCGAGCCTCCCTGACCTCTTGCCGCTCCTGGAGGGCGTTGCCCAAGTGGGCAAGCCGCTCCTCGTGGTGGCTGAGGACATCGAGGGCGAGGCCCTGGCCGCCCTTGTGATCAACCGCATGCGCGGCGTGCTCCCCTGCGTCGCGGTCAAGGCCCCAGGCTTCGGCAACCGCCGCAGGGCGCTCCTCGAGGACATGGCCATCCTCACCGGCGGCACCCTCATCTGCGAAGACCTCGGCGTCAAGCTCGAACACGTCAGGGTCCAGCACCTCGGCAAGGCCAAGAAGGTCACCGTGACCAAGGACAAGACGACCCTCATCGGCGGCGGCGGGGCCACCGAGGAGGTGAAGAAGCGCATCGCCCAGATCCGCTACCAGATCGAGACCACGACGAGCGACTACGACCGCGAGAAGCTCGAGGAGCGGCTCGCCAAGCTCACCGGCGGCGTGGCCATCGTGAAGGCCGGCGGGGCCACCGAGGCCGAGGTGAAGGAGAAGAAGGCGCGCATCGAGGACGCCTTGCACGCGACCCGCGCGGCCATCGAGGAGGGCATCGTGCCCGGCGGCGGCGTGGCCCTGCTGCGGGCTAAGCCGGCCGTCGAGAAGCTGAAGGGCAAACTCCGAGGCGACGAGAAGCTCGGGGCCGGCGTCGTCGCAGACGCCCTCGCGGTCCCGCTGAAGCTGATCGCGGCGAACAGCGGTGCCGACGGCTCCGTGGTCGCCGCCGAGGTGGAGGAGGCCAAGCCCAACATGGGCTTCGATGGCAACACGCGCGAGTGCGTGGACATGTTCGACGCCGGCATCGTTGACCCGGCGAAGGTCGTGCGGTGCGCCCTCCAGAACGCCGCCAGCATCGCCGCCGTGATGCTCACGACGGAGACCCTGGTGACCGACTTCGACGAGAAGAAGAAGGAGAAGGCCCTGGTCGAGGGAAGCGTGCACTGAACCCTTTGGCCCGCATCTCTCACCGGCCGCTGGTGAGAGATGCGGGCTAGCCGCCTCTGGCGGGAGAGGAGCCGTCGTCATGCGAGCGCCACTGAGCCTGGCGTTGTTGGGCGGCCTGTTGCTGGCCCCGGCGCGCGCCTATCCGGAGAC
>VGYV01000725.1 GCA_016872855.1 Planctomycetota bacterium | reverse complement strand
CTCGAGTTCGTCTACGATGACGAATGCGCCGTCGCCTGCGGCCCTCACCCTACCCTCTCCCCGAGGGAGAGGGGAAGATGGGCGGACGTGGACGACGTGGCGGAGGGCCTTGGTGAGCCGGCCGCTGTAGGCGGCGGTGGCATCGCCGAGGGCGTAGTCAAACTTGTCGTTCGTCACGAAGCGGGCGATCTTGCCACTGGCGTCCCACGAGCGCTTCGTCTGGCCGATGCCGCCGTCAATGGTGATGCAGTTCTTCGCCTTCGTCTCGCGGGTCCAGCTCTCGTGGTGGGGCGAGCCGTACCAGGGGTAGTAGCCGCTTGGGATGGCGAGTGCCTCGCCGAATGCCTCGATGCAGAAGGCGTTCTGGTCGGCGTGGCCGTGGGAGATCGAGCCGAACGGGCTGGAGCGCATCACGAGCCAGACGTCGTTCTTCGGGTCGGCGAGGTTGGTGTGCATGGCGACGAGGCCGGCGCCGGGGAAGCAGCGGGCCTGGGGGAGGTCGCTGGGCGGCTTGGGCTGGAGGCTGGGGTCGAAGAGAGCGAAGCCCATCGCGCCGCTGCCGGGTCCCGATTTCTGGGCCTCGGCGTACCAGCGGATGTAGGGGTCGCGGAGCAACGTCGAGAAGGCATACATGAGCGGGCCGGCGCCGGCGGGGCCGTGCTGGCCGTCGCCGAAGGGCGACATTCGGGCCGCCGGCGGGTTGGTGTAGAGCTTATAATACGGGGTGTTGTGGAAGAACGGCTTGCGGGTGATGTTCTCGCCCGTGGCCTTGAGCAGCGGGGTGGCGAAGTGGAGGGCGAAGCTCATGTAGGCGCTCCAGTAGCCCGGCCCCTCCTGCCAGCCGCCGTCGTCCTGTGCCCAGGCGGGGAAGACCGACCAGTAGATTTTCAGGACGTATTCGAGCCAGTTGCGGGCCTCGGGCCACTCGTGGATGAAGCAGAGGGCGGCCTCGCCGAGGAAGCCCACGTCGCGGGCGGGGTGGCTGGAGTAGGGGCGGCTCTCGAAGGGCATGCCCGTGAGGCGCTTGAGGAACTGCTCGCAGCGGGCCTTCATCACGGGCTCGACCTTCGCCCGCTCCTCGGGCGCGAAGAGGTCGTAGACCCAGTCGTAGGCTCGGGTGCCGCGCTGCATGACCCACATGGCCGGCTCGTCATTATGGGTGAGGCTGGTCGAGCCGTTGGGGTCCCAGGCGAAGAAGTGGAGGAGGCGCCGCTTCGCTTCGTCGCCGAACCTGCGTTCGCCGCTCAGCGCATAGGCGAGGCCGCAAGTCTCCATCTTATCCATTGGCGGGCGAGTGGCTCGGAAGATGCCGGCGTACTCGTTGCCGCGCTCCGTGCCAGTCTTGCGGAGGAAGTCTGGCTCCGCAATGAGGGGCTCGCCGATACACTTCTCGGCGTCGCGGAGGAGCCGGGCATACTCGGCCTTCATCGGCCCGTCGAGCGACTGCCGCACGCGCTGGAGTTCCCCGCCGGGGAAGAACAGGCGCGGGTGGGCCTTCGGCACCTTGCCCGCCAGGGCCTCCATCTGCGGGAAAGGCCATTGCTCGGCATCGGGCGCGACGGTGAAGCGGCGGGCCTTGCCCCAGGCCACCGAGCCATCAGGCAGGCGGACGCCGACGCGCCAGTGCCACGTGTTTGGCGGAGTCCGCGTCTCCGACGCGGAAGCCTTCCGCCCCGGAGGGGCGGACTCCGCCTCGCCCGTCGGGAGGGGTTGGGTTGGAATGTGGACGCTGATCGGGGCATCGAAGCTCAGCGTTGATGAGTCAGCAAACTTGGGGGACCGTGAGAGCTCCACGAGATAGCTGGCGGGCCGCTTCTTGAGCGGAAGCCAGACGAAGGCAGGGGGATTCAGCTTCGCCACGGCGCCATCGGCCGGGGCAAACGGCTTCTCGCCTGTCTGCGGCGCCCTGTCCAGTTCGCGCCGGACCGCTTCGGCAGCATCGTTCTCCTGCACTGGAGTGGCTCCTGCGAAAGCAACAACTGGGATGCTGAGCATAGCGATGAAACAGATGGTCGCGGCGGCGTTCATTGGCCCCTTCCTCCTCCAAGCCAGCCCTTGCGGCGAAAGAGCCAGAGCATAAGCAGCGTGACGATGACAATGGCGAGCCAGAAGGCGAGATAGCCCCAGCGCCACTCGACCTCGGGCAGGTGGCGGAAGTTCATGCCGTACACCCCGGCCAGAAACGTCAGCGGCATGAAGATGGTGGCGATGACGGTGAGGACCTTCATCACCTGGTTCATCCTGTTGCTCATGCTGGACAGGTACATGTCCGTCAGGTCGCCCACGAGTTCGCGATGGGTCTCCACCATGTCGAGGATGCGGACGGTGTGGTCGTAGCAGTCGCGGAGGTAGAGGCGTGTGTTCTTGCTGATGAGGGGGCTTTCGGTGCGCAGGAGGGCGTTGACGGCCTCGCGGAGGGGCCAGATGCTGCGCCGCAGGCTGAGAAGCTCGCGCTTGGCCTGGTGGACGCGCGCCATCGTGCGCTGGCTGGGTCGTTCGAGCGCCTCGTCCTCCAGTTCCTCGACTTGCTCCCCAAGGCGTTCGAGGACGGGGAAATGGTGGTCAATGATAGCGTCCACGATGGCATACATCAGGTAGTCGGCGCCCCGGCGGCGGAGCTGGCCGCCCTCCTTGCGCAGCCGCTCGCGGATGGGATCAAGGCAGTCCCCAACGTCTTCCTGGAAGGTGAGGACGAAGTCCTTGCCGAGGAACAGGCTCACCTGCTCGGTGCGCAGCTCGGCCTCGTAGTGGAGCATGCGGACGACGAGGTAGAGGTTGTCCTCGTACTCGTCCACCTTGGGGCGCTGGTGGACGCTCACGACATCTTCGAGCGCGAGGGGGTGGAGGTCGAAGAGCTGGCCTAGCTTGCCCAGCAGCTCCACGTCCCCCAGGCCATCCACATTCACCCAGACCACCCCTTTGCCATTCCGCAGGCGGGCGAGTTCTTCCACCGACGCAATGTCGGCCTCCGCCACGGAGTCCTGGCCGTAGTGGATGACGTGCACGGCCTTGGGGGTGAGCGCGCCCTTTGGGGCAACGAGGGTGCCGGGGGCGGTGCCTGGCATCTTGTGGTGCTTCGCGCACATCGCGGGTGCCTCGCCCTACTTGGCCTCCGGCGGGGGCGTGGTGCTGGGCGCGTCGTCGCGCACGATGCGGATGGGGAACGGAGGGGTGGTCGCTCCCGCGTAGAGGCTGCGGTGGGGGAAGGGGATTTCGATGCCCTCGGCGTCGAAGCGCTCCTTGATGTCCTGGGGGAAGGTGTTGCGCACCTCGCGCCAGTCCTCCCGCGTATGCCACACGCCGACGAAGAACTCCATTGCGGATTCGCCGAATGACTTCATGTAAATCTCGGGCTTCGGCTCCTCGAGCACAAAGGGGCTCTTATGCGCAGCATCGAACAGCACGTCGAGCACCCGGGCCGCGTTCTCCTTGTAGGCGACGCCGACCATGATGTCGGTTCGGCGAATGGGGAAGCGGGAGATGTTGACGACCTCGGTCTTCACCAGCGTCTCGTTGGGGATGCGGATGAACTGGTTGCCGTGGGTGCGGATCTTCACGGAGAGCAGGTCAATCGAGAGCACGTAGCCGTCGTAGTGGCCCACTCGGATCCAGTCGCCGACCGCGAACGGTTTCTCCGAGATGAGGAACAGGCCGCTGATGATGTTGGAGAGGCTGGTCTGGGAGGCAAAGCCGATGGCAATGCCGGCGATGCCGGCCGCGCCGAGGAGCGCGCCGAGGTCCACGCCCAGTTGCTGGAGAACGACGATGAGGAGGATGACGGCGCCGACGTAGAAGATCAGCTTGCGGATGAGCATGGTCGCCTGCGGGGTGAGTCGCCGCCGCGCCAGTTGCCCGACCAGGGCCGACAGGGAGCGCAGCAGCACGTAGCCCACCACTGCGATGGCGATGGCCACGATCACCGTGCGAACCGTCGCGCCCTTGAACACATCCTCCCAACTGATGGCCGCCAGGGTCCACATGAGCGCACACCTATCCTGGTCAGGATTGCTTGAGGCCCCAAAGCCCGGCGAAGCTGCGCTGGAGCAGGCTACGCGTGGCCGGGGTGCGCGGCTCGCCGAGGATGCCGGTGATCGTCTCCGCCGTCGGAGCGCCCTCCGCGTAGTCCACCTGCGAGGGGGCGTCCGGGCCGCGGAAGGTGACCTGCACCTCGTTGGTCC
>VGYV01000724.1 GCA_016872855.1 Planctomycetota bacterium | reverse complement strand
TCGGCATCGTGCCGTCGGGATGGGTTGACCAGAGGCTCATGAAGGCGTTGTTGTGGCGGTCAACGTAGTCCCAGCGGGCGAAGAGGATGCGGCCGTCGGGGGCGACGGAGGGTGTCCACTCGAAGTTCTCGAAGGCCGAGATCGCCTTGAGGTTCCCCCCGTCGGGGTCCATGACGTGGAGTGTGTAGACGGCGACGGGTCGGGACTTCCCGCCGCCGCAGCGGACGTAGCTGTCGGGCAGGAACTCGTCGGCGAGGGTCTTTGCGGCGCTCTCGACGCCACACATGAGGTCCTGGCCGCGGCGGGTGGAGAGGAAGACGATGCGGCTGTCGGGCAGGTAGCGGGGGTCGAAGTCGTCGTAGCGGCCCTTCGTGAGCTGGCGGAGGCCGGTGCCGTCGGCGTTGATCTCGTAGATGTGGTACTTCATGTCGTCGGGCAGGTTCTTCTTGTCCGTCTTGTCGCCGAGGCCGTGGCTGTTGGGGTAGAAGCGGCAGTAGGCGAAGACGACCTTCTTCGCGTCGCATGAGAGGTCGGGGCGGAGGAAGCTGCCGGGCGGCAACTCGGGTGTGATGCTCGTGAGCTGCGGCTCGGCACCTTTGTGGCCGCTGAGGATGAAGAGCCCGCCGCCGGGGCGCGACCAGTGGCCGTAGTTCTGGTCGGACATGTGGCTGTAGACGCCCGGCGCCCGCTTGGCGAAGAGCAAGCGCTCGAAGTTCAGGAGCGGGTTGGCGAGTGCGAGGCGGCGAACGGCCCAGCGGAGCTCCAGGTAGGCGTCCTTCATGGCCTCGGGCGAGGCATCCTTCGGCAGGCCCGCGACCTTCTTGGCGGCGGCCTCCAGCTCCTTCACCGGGGCCTCGACGGGCGCGCCGGTTGCCAACAGGTCGGCCGCGAGCTTGCGGCCGCGCTCGAGCACGACGGCGAAGGGATACACCTTGGGCGGCTCGGCGGCCGCCACGGCCGTAGGAGGGGCGGGAGCGGGCTTGCCGTGTGCCTCCGACCACTGGCTCACGGACGACTGGTCGGCGGCCTTGCCCAGGGCGACGTTCCCCTTCGGGTCGGCGGCGGCGAAGACCTCCACCTCGTCGAGATGCAAGTAGATGGTGCCCTGGAGCGTGAGGCGGACGAAGCGTGCCGCTTTGCCCTCCAGTTTGATCTCAAGTGGCTTCTTATCGGTGTAGCCGTTGAAGGGCGTGCCGTTATGCTGGTAGGCCTGCTGCCAGGCCTTCCCATCGACGGAGAGGAGCAGGATGACGCGATTGTTGCGGTCGCCGCAGTTGTCGCAGCGGTTCCAGAGCACCGCGCGGCCGAGGGCGACCTTTTCGCCGAGGTCAACCTGCCACCAGGGATTGGCCTCATTCTCGGTGTGAAAGCCCCACTTGCCGTCCTTCACCCCATCCACGCCGCCGAGCGCATCCTGCTTCGTCGTCACGTTCGCCGCGGCCCCAGGCGTCGCCTGTGGCCGCCCCTTCACCCCGGTCCGCACGGCATCCTGAGTCTCCCAGTCGGCCTCCACCGCCTTCCTGAACCCCTCCGCATCGAGCTTCTCGGTGGCACCGCCAAGAGCGGCGAGCGACAACGTCAAGGCGAGAAGAAGGAACCAACGACACACGGCAGTTCTCCTGCTGCGGCCCAGATGGCTACGGGTGTCCCAGACCCCTTTATCAAACCACAACGCAGGCCGAATATCAACCCAAGAATGGGCAAGCTCGCCTGGCAGGTCCGACGTGCCGTTCGGCTGGCGCTACACGACCCTTAGCCCGATGTGCGGAGCCATGAGATCGAAGTCCCTGTCGTGATGGATGATTTCCAGGCCGTTCTCGGCGCAGAAGGTGCCAATGAGCACGTCAATCGTCTTGCGGATGGTGACGCCCCGCGAGCGCAAGAGACGGTAGTTAGCCGCCGACCTCTCCGCGATGGCGAAGCCTACCATCTCGAAACGCGGCAGCGCGAGCAGCAGCGCCGAGACGTCCTGCCGCCGTTGAGTGGCGTAGATTCCTTGCATGACCTCGCAGTAGACGAGGTCCCCGATTCCCACGAGATCCACGTCGAGGTAGTGGTCCACCTTCTGCACAACGGCGGGCTCGCCCATGCGGAAGTACTCGACCCACGCGGAGGTGTCCACCATGACCATGGCGCTCAATCCCTCCGCATTTCCTCAAGGTTGCCCACCCATCGCACCTTGCCTTTGAGCCTCCGGAGCCTCTGCTGGGCGTTCAACTGCACCAGCAGCCGCAGTCCGGCCTCGATGGCCGACTTCTTTGTGCGGTAGCCGCCTGATTCCACCGCGCGAGCGACCAACTCATCGTCCAGAACCACATTCGTTCGCATGACGGGCCTCCTTCATGTGTATGCATGATACACATGACTGCGGCCTGAGTCAACAACGGCCGGCAGCAGATGAGGCACCCACAGATGAGACAGCACAGAAGCCCAGCCCGCAGAAGCACCCGCTCAGCACACGGTTGCGTTGCCCATCGAGCCGGCAAGCGTACACCCGTCCCCCAGCCCGTAACCCCGTATGGTGTCCCGCGACAGTATTCCGCGGCTTGCATGCCAGTGGGGCCATGCTATAATAGGCGTAGAAGGAGCGACACGCGATGAGCAAGCCCCGAAGAGCCAAGGCCTCCGCAGAGGAGATGGACGCGATGATTCGGCGGATCCAGGATAGCGCCCCTCCGGAGGAGTGGCCCACCTACGGCATGACCGACGAGCAGGTCATCGAGCACTGCCGCAAGGTGCGGGAGGAACTCTGGCAGGAGAAGCTCGCTCGCCATGCGAGTCGTTCTTGACGCCAACGAGTACGTCTTCGCCTTCGGTCCTTCTCACAAGCCGGACTGTCTGGAGGCTTTGAGGCTCGCGGCCGCGCACGACCTGCGGATCTGTCGCTCGATCGTACGCGAGGTCCTTCGGAACCTGCCCCCCAAAGCCCACGGAGACTTCTTCGACTTCCTCTTAGCTGCAATCGCCTCAGACCCCGAGATTGACGAGGACTTTGCGGTCCCCTTCGAGCTGGGCGCCAGCTATGAAGACCAAGGCTTCAAGCCGGCCGACGCGCTCATCGCCGCTTACATCGAGTCCATCGGCGCCGACGTGTTGGTCAGCGAGAACCGCCACTTCCTCGCAAAGGCCGCCAGGCTCCCCTTCGCGGTGCACAACGCCAAGAGCTTCGTCGAGACCTTCCTCCCGCCTGTTTAGTGAACAGAGAAGATTTTGCACCCATGAATTCAGTTCGTAATCTCGTATGGTGTCCCGCGACGACCGCCAGTTTCACGCGTTCCTGCGGGTCACCGAGCGTAGCGGCGGGCCAGGGGCAGCAGGCGGTCCCTGAACTGGAGGTAATCGGCTAGAATAGCATCGTGGTCGAACCCCAACTTGAGCTTCTCGGAGAAACTCACGAGCTGGACATTCTTGATCCCCTCCTTGAGGAGTGCCTTCTGTTCTCGTTCCGTGCGTTGGTTGAAGGATAAGACCTTGTCAACCGTGGCGACAAAGACAACGGAGACATTCCGTCTCTCACCGTCCCTCGTGGGGTCTCCGTACGTCTGGAGTTGGCTCAATAGCGTCACCTCGGTTGCCCCCAGTTCCTCCATGGCCTCACGAGTGGCCGCACTTTCCAACGTCTCAGAGTACTCCAGAAAGCCCCCGGGAAGCGCCCATGTGCCTGGGCCGCTTGGGTCTTTCCTGTTTATCCTCTCCACCAGAGCGATCCGTCCCTCGTGCTCCACCACGAGGTCAACGGTCACGCCCACGATGAGGAAGGGGTGCTCCTTGGGGCACTTGGCCTCCACCAAGTCGTCACATGCTGGGCAGTAGAAGAAGCCCGGTCTGGCCATGGGATTGCCTCCTGATGGGGGTGCGAATCTATGTGCAGTCTTCGACAGCGAGGCCATCAACGTGCTGGAAGTCTGGGTCGCTGGTCACGTATCTCCGCGGCCCCCTTGCGGATCAACTGCACCTCCTCGTCTGTGAGCGTGCCGACGAGCCGGAGCACGGCCTCTGGGGAACTCCTTCGTGGGACTGTCTGCCGTGTCAGAGTGACCTCGACGCGGGTGCCCTCAGGGAATGGGGGGCGCTCGTCGAGCTCGATGAGATGGCCTTTCACAATGCCGCGGAAGGTCATCGTGGTCGCGCTCCTGAGCATGAACCACCACGTCAGCGCCTCTCGGCCAGGAGGGGCGC
>VGYV01000723.1 GCA_016872855.1 Planctomycetota bacterium | reverse complement strand
TCCGGCGCCTGCGCCCCCGGCCCCGGCCTACGCCCCGCCGCCCGCGGCTCCCGCATACGCCCCAGCCCCCGCACCCGCTCCCGCGCCCGTCCCCGACACATCCCAGTGGTTCCTCGGCCGCAGCGGACAGCAGCTCGGCCCCTACTCAACCGCAGACGTGCAGCGCATGGCCGCCAGCGGCCAGGTCGCGCCCGGTGACGTCTTCTGGAAAGAGGGCATGGCCCAGTGGCTCCCCCTCGCCTCCATCCCCGAGCTCGCCGCGCGCCCAAGCTACCCCGGCATGCCCGGCATGCAGCCCTACCCAGGCTACCCCGCCGGCCCAAGCCCGGCCGCCGTCTTCTTCTCCAGCCTCTTCGCCGACACCGGGGCCATCATCGCGGACCCCGACGCCGGCTCCACGCGAGTGGCCGACAAGAAGTCGATCATGTACCCCTGCGTGTGGATCGGCCTCCAGATCATCCTGGCCGGCCTCCTCTCCCTTCAGGGCGCGCCCCCGCCCTTGCTTGCCGCGCTGCCTGAGAATCTGAAGGGCATTGGGCAGGACACTCCGACCCAACTGGTGCTCGAGGACTTGCCCGTCCTCGGGCGGGAAGCCGAGCGGCCAGGGGGTGACCGGTCCCCCTATGTGACAGTGGCTGGCGACTTCGATGACCTCGGGCGGGAACTCGAGCGCGCCGCGCGGGAGGCCGAGCGGGCCATGCGGGGTGGCGGATTTGGTGGTTTTGGCGCGAACAGGTTCGAGATCTTCATGAAGACGATGCTCCGGGCGATCATCTCGCTGGGCATTCTCTTCGGCGCCCT
Organism: Planctomycetota bacterium; assembly: GCA_016872855.1. Lineage (GTDB taxonomy): Bacteria > Planctomycetota > PUPC01 > DSUN01 > DSUN01 > DSUN01. Next base: position 3,378 of record VGYV01000723.1, on the reverse strand, counting down.
GATGCTGGTCGCGGCCGCCATCTTGCGGACGCCTGAGCCGTTGCCGAAGGCCCTGGCCATCATGGGGCTGTCAGGCATCCCCGTCGTGCTTGTCTCGATCGTCGCCTTCGTCCTTGGCTGGCTCCACTCCTGGTTCATCGGGCTGATCGGCGCTGCCATGCCCGCGTACATCATCCTCTTCTACCACCTGTTCCGCCACACGACGCAACAGTCCGGCCGCATCGCCATCCTCTGCGTCGTGAGCATCTTCTTCGGCTACGCACTGATCTGCGGAGCCATCCCGGCCTTCTAGCCTCAGGCGGCTGCCGAGGGCTGAACACAACGGGCGGCGGCGGGCCACGTGGCCCGCCGCTGCCCCCACAGGGGCACCAAGCCAGGAGGGAGCGACATGGCAGATTGGTACTGCGCGATCGGCGGGCAGAAGTACGGGCCGATGTCGGAACTCCAATTGCGGGCCTGGATTTCCGAGGGGCGCGTGACGCCCTCCGACCTCGTTTGGTGCCAGGGCATGGCCGCCTGGCAGCCCGCAGGCCAGGTGGGTGCCTTCTCGCAGGTATTCCCGGCCGGGCCGGCCGCGGCCCAGCCGCGGCAGGGCCTCTCCACCGGCGCAATCGTCGGCATCGTCCTTGCCGCGCTCATCCTGGTTGGCGGCGTCGTGGCAGTAGTCATGCTCACGGCGGTATCGCCCGTGGCGTCGCGGGCGAGCCAGGAGGCCCGCCGCATCCGCTGCCGGAACAACCTCAACCAGCTCGCCAAGGGCATGGCCACCTACCTCAACGAGTGCGGCGACAACCGCTTCTACCCCTGGGTCGCCGGCTACCCCGGCTGCGGCACGAAGGACGACCCTCAGTTCGGCGGCGCCGAGTGGCTCGCCTCCCTCTACTGGACCACCATCATCCCCGACCCAGGCGTCTACACCTGCCCAAGCACGCCCGACAGCAATGAGGAAGGAGTGGCCCTCGGCCGGCACGGCGCACCGGACGGCGCCCGGCTCCCCAAGGGGGCCGTCAGCTACGCCGCCTTCAGCGACCGCAGCGTGGGCATCTACATGGACTCCAAGCAGAACAGGCCGGGGTACGCCCACTCGAAGCTGGCGATTCGCGACGACTTCCCGCCGAACGAGCCAATGGCGAGCGACGACACGGACGAGCCGATCAACCACGGCAAGCGCGATAGCGGCGGCATGGCCGTCCTGTTCTTCGACAGCCACGTGGAGTACTGGACCCACACCCGCGTTGACCTGGAAGCCGGCGTCGGCGCCGGCGACCTGTGCGCCCTGAAGAACTAGGAGCCTGTAGGCGGGGCGTCTCTGCCCCGCGTGGTTCCCCGCGGGCCGGGGACGGCCCGCCTACAGAGAAGGAAGGGAGCAGAGCCGTGGCACAATGGTACTGCACGATCGGCGGGCAGAAGTACGGGCCTATGCCGCAGGAGCAGTTGGAGGCCTGGATCGCCGAGGGGCGCGTGGCGCCGTCCGACCTCGTTTGGTACCAAGGCATGGCGGACTGGGTGCCCGCGGGCGAGGCCAGCGAGTTCGCGCAGGCATTCGCGGCCGCGCCGCCCCCGCCTCGAAGGCAGCAGGGCCTCTCCGCTGGCGCCATTGTCGCCATCGTCCTCGGTTCCATCGCCCTGGTCCTTGGGCCGGTGTGCGCTGGCATGCTGCTCCCCGCCCTCGCGCGGGCGCGCGAGGAGGCACGCCGCATCCGCTGCCGAAACAACCTCAACCAGCTCGCAAAGGGCATGGCCACCTACCTCAACGAGTGCGGCGACAACCGCTTCTACCCCTGGCCCGACGGCCGCCCAGGCTGCGGCGCCGGCAGAAGCCCCAATCGCTGGACCGGGGCCGAATTCGGCGGCGCCGAATGGCTCGCATCCCTCTACTGGACCAAGATCATCCCCGACCCAGGCGTCTACAACTGCCCTAGTTCGCCCGACAGCAACGAACAGGGCATCGAGCTGGGGAGCCTGGGCTGCCCGCGCGGAGACCCGCTGTCGAGGGACGCCGTGAGCTACTCCGGCATGGGCAGCCGCAGCGTGGGCGTGTACATGGAGAGCAAGCAGAACAAGTCAGGTTATGCCTACTCGCGGCTGGCCATCCGGGACGACTTTCCGCCCAACGAGCCAATGGCGAGCGACGACACGGACGAGCCGATCAACCACGGCGAACGCGACAATGGCGGCATGTCGGTCCTCTTCTTCGACAGCCACGTGGAGTACTGGACGCATACCCGCGTTGACCTGGAGGTCGGCGTGGGCGCCGGCGACCTGTGCGCCCTGAAGAACTGAGCGCGGGTAGAGCCCGGGAAGGGAGCAGTGCATGGCCGAATGGTACTGCACGATCGGTGGGGAGAAGCATGGGCCCCTGTCGCAACAGCTATTGGAGGCATGGATCACCCAGGGGCGCCTGAGGCGCTCCGACCTCGTCTGGCGCCAGGGCATGCCGGACTGGGTGCCCGCAGGTGAGGTGAGCGAGTTCTCGCGGGCCCTTGTGGCGGCTGCGGCGCGGCAGCCGCGGCGCCGGAGCCAAGGCCTCTCGTCGGGCGCCATCATCGCCATCGTCCTCGCGCCGCTGGCCTTTCTGGGCGCGCTCGTGGTGCTCCCAGCCATCGCGCGGGAGCGCGAGCGGTCCCGCTTCATCCGCTGCCGCAACAACCTCAACCAGCTCGCCAAGGGCATGGCCACCTACCTCAACGAGTGTGGCGACAACCGCTTCTATCCCTGGCCCTCCAACAGGCCAGGGTGCGGCACGAGGGCCGACCCCCAGTTCGGCGGCGCCGAATGGCTCGCCACGCTCTACTGGACCAGGATCATCCCTGACCCCGGCGTCTACAATTGCCCCAGCACGTCCGACAGCAACGAACAGGGAGTCGAGCTGGGGAGCCTCGGCTGCCCGCGCGGAGCACCGCTCTCAAGAGACGCCGTGAGCTACGCCGCAATGGGCAGCCGTAGCGTGGGCGTGTACATGGAGAGCAAACAGAACAAGCCAGGTTACGCCAGCTCGAGGTTGGCCATCCGCGACGACTTCCCTCCCAACGAGCCAATGGGGAGCGACGACACCGATGAGCCGATCAACCACGGCGGACGCGACAGCGGCGGCATGGCCGTCCTGTTCTTCGATAGCCACATCGAGTATTGGACTTACACGCGCGTTGACCTGGAAACCGGCGTGGGCGCCGGCGACCTGTGCGCCCTGAAGAACTAAATGACTCGCCACGATTCTGAATCAAGGGGCTATGAATGGCTGGCACCGCAGAATGGTGCATGCCTGTGGGCGGGGCGTCTCTGCCCCGCGCAGGGTGGCGCGGGGCGCGGAGGCCCCGCCCACATTGATTCAGAATCGTGGCGAGTTATTTAGTTTGGGCGTGGTCCGTTTCGGACACT
>VGYV01000722.1 GCA_016872855.1 Planctomycetota bacterium | reverse complement strand
TCTCTCGCCCGCGCCCAGAAGCCCCCGCCCAATCGCGTCCACAACCGCATCTTCGCCGGCGAGGACACGATGGAGGCCTGGGCCTCGGCCACGTGCGACTGGCAGCTCGCCACCACAGGCACCGTCACCACCGCCTGGCACGAGATCGAGCACTGGGGCGACACGGCGGTCCGCTACAGCCTCGGCGAACCCCCCGTGCTGCCGGGCAAGCTTGGCCTCGTCCTCCGCGCCGACGGCCAGAAGGCCGACACCGGCCTCCAACTCGTCGTCGAGCCCTCGACTTCGCTCGGGCCAGGGCCCCAGAAGGACGCGCCCCACAAGCTCATGCTGCTTCAGGGCACCCAAACCGTTGGAACGGCCACCGCACCGGCGTCCACGAAGACCATCGAACTGCGCTGGCTCGGCGACACCGCGGCCGCCTTCGCCGACGATGCGCTCATGCTCTCGCACCGTTGCCCCACCCCGCCCCCAGGCCACAGGGCCGCCATCTGGACCGACGGCTGGCGCCCAGCCTTCGACCAGTGCGCCATCCACACAGGGAACCTCATCAACGACTTCTTCGAAGCCGCCCCCGTCGAATGGCGCGTCGCCAGCGGCACCTGGGAGATGCAGAACCGCTGGACATGTTCCCCCCAGTGGTCCTGGATGGGCGGGAGCGCGCCCGACGCCGCCGTGCTCTGGCACAAGGTCCGCTTCCGCGGCGACATCACGGTCCACTTCTTCGCCGCCTTCCAAATGGTCAAGCGCGACAGCCGCATCTACCGCCCAGGCGACCTCAACGTGAGCATCTGCGCCGACGGCCAGAACCCCGCCTCCGGCTACTCCTTCGTCTACGGCGGCTGGAACAACACGGCCACCGCCCTCTTCCGCGGCGGCAAACTCGTCGCCTCCACCACCAAACTCGCCGCCCGCCCCCCAACGCTCCTCGACTCCACGCCCGAGACCAACAGCCTCCACCGCAAATGGTGGCACGTCGCCATCGAAAGGCGCGGCCCGCGCGTCGCCTGCTACGTGGACGACGCGCTGCTCCTCGAATACACCGACCCCGAGCCACTCGACGGCGGCAGCGCGTGCCTCTGGACCCGCGACAACGCCGTCATGTTCGCCCGGGCCTGGATCGCCTACGAAGCAGCGGCCGGCACGGAGGACCCGCTCGCGCCCGCCGTCGCCGAGCCCGAGCCGCAACTCCCACCACCCCCAGCCGTGACCACCTCCCACAAACTCGTCCTCCACGACTTCGAGGATGGCCTCGGCAAGTGGGCAGGCACCCCCGGCTCCTCCGTCGTTCGCCTGGAGCCCAGAGACGATGGCCTCGCCCTCGCCGTCACCAACCCCCGCGCCGGCGGGCCATTTGACCTCAAGCTTCCCCTCACCCCCTTCGACGCCATGGAGCACGCCCGCCTGACCTTCGATTACCGCTTCCCGCCCCAGGCCAAGCTCAACCTCCATCTGAAGCTCAACGGTCGCTGGCACGCCATCCTACTCACCCACCACGGCGCACACCTGGCCGGCGTGCCCATCCTCGGCGACGCCCACGTCGAGGCCGACGACGCCTGGCACAGGGCCGACATTGACCTTCGCGCCCTCCTCCTCCGCTGCTACCCGGCCGCGCCCGCGACGGGCTTCTCCGTGACCGAGATGGCCATCAGCAACCTCGACCGCGACTCCTATCTCACCGCCGGCTTCGGCGGAAACCCCGCCGGCATAGCCTACCGCCTCGACAACGTCCGCCTCTGGGCACCCGGCCCCCCTGAAGCCAAGTTCGCCTGGGACCCCGACGCCGAGGCCAGCTTCGCCCTCGACCGCAGCCCCGACACCGTGCCGCCGGCCGACTCCGTAGCCGCAAGCGTCCCCCTTGCGGGCGACAAGCGGGACGCTTGTCGCTACGAGCAGGCCGGCCTTGCCGACGGGCTCTGGTTCTTCCACCTCCGCACCAGGCGGCCCATCGGCACCTGGTCCCGCACCGTCCATCTCCCCCTCGTCGTGGACGCCGCGCCCCCCCGCGTTGCCGCGGCCCTCCCCACCGCGGGCAGCCGCTCCGCCGCCCACACCGTCACCCTCGACTTGGCCGACGAAAGCGGCATTGACCCCAAGAGCCTCCGCCTCGCCCTCTTCGACCAGGAACTACCCGTCCAGGTCATCCCCACCAACCCCGCTGCCTCCTACACCCCCGGCCCCGCCACCTACGACCCCGTGGCCAGGCGTCTCGCCCTCGACCTCTCGATGCTCCCACTCGCCTTCGAGGACGGCCAGGAGATCAAGCTCACCCTCGCCGAGGCCAAGGACTTCGCCGGCCGCGCCATGCCCCCCTACACCCTCACCTGGCACTACGACCGCAGCGGCGACAAAGACCCCCCACGCCTCCTCCGCCTCGACGCCTCGCACCCCTACCTGTGCGACGACGACTTTGAGACCGGCTTCGGCGAATGGGCCGCCGTCAGCACCTCGGAAGGCGCCTACTCCCTCATCGAACGCGACTCCTCAACCACCGCCTCAGGCCGCTACTCCCTCCGCGTCCGGAACCTCCACGCCGCTGGCCCTGTCACAGTCACCGTCCGCTCAACCCCCTTCGACGCCGGCCGTTTCCCACTCGTCTCCTTCGACTACAAGGTCCCCACCAACCTCCGCACCGACTTCGTCCTCAAGATCGGCGGCTCCGCCTACTCCATTCGCTTCACCGACCCCAACGGCAGCAATTGCATCGGCGCCATCCCAGGCGTCCAGGCCGACAACCAGTGGCACCACACCGAGTTCAACCTCCACGAAATCCTCACCACCGCACTCCCACAGGCCGCCACCTACACCGTCACAGCCCTCCAGCTCGCCGACACAGGCTTCCTCGGCACCCCCGACGGCGCGGAGTACCACATAGACAACTTCCGCATCGCCCCTGCCGCCTCCACCAAGGCCGGCCCCCTCGACTTCAAGCTCGCCGCCACCGACCCCAGCGGCATCACCGCATACCAGTTCGCACTCACCCCCATGCCCGGCACCCCACGCTGGGCCGACGCCCCCCTCCCCGCCTGGCAGTTCAAGGACCTCGGCGCCGGCATCTTCCAGTTCATGGCCCGCGCACGCGACCGCGCAGGCAACTGGTCCGAACCCATCATCCGCAAAATCCTCGTGGACGACCAGCCCCCCGCCATCAAAGCCCTCGAACCCCAGCCCGGCACCCGCTCCGCCGACGGGCGCGTCCGAGTCCAACTCGCCGACGCCCCCTCCGGCATCAACCGTGACAAGACCTCCCTCACCATCGCAGGCGTCGCCTACCGCACGACCGACCCCGGCCTCACCTACGACGCACGTACCCACACTCTCACCTGGGATGCCGCCTACCTCGCCAAGCCCATCACCATCCCCAACGGAGCCGACGTCTCCGTCGTCCTCCACACCGAGGACAACGTCGGCAACGCCGCCGACCGCACCTGGGCCTGGAAGATGGACTACTCGCTCGACAAGACCCCGCCCCCCGAACTCTACGTCGCCGCCATCCCCTCCGCACCACTCCTCCGCACCACCTTCGAGGACGACGCCGGCTCCTTCCAGTCCTACGGCGGCTACGGCGAACTCAACCGCGTCACCACCACCGCCGCCACGGGCCGCTACGCCATGGCCGCCACCCCCACCCGCGAGGGGCGCTACTTCGGCTTCTACGCCTACCGCTCCGCCTTCGACGCCGCAAAGCACCCTATCCTCTCCTTCGACTACCGCATCCCGCCCGGCCTCGCCGTCAACCTCCACCTCAGCTACGGCGGCTCCTGGCACGCCGTCCGCCTCACAAGCCCCTCCGCCTACTACCCCGTAGTCGGCGAAATCCCGGTCGTCGCCGACGACAAGTGGCACCATGCCCGCCTCGACCTCACGAAGGTCCTCAAGCCCTCCGCCCCGGGCGCCGCGATGCCCATCGCCTATGTCCTCTTCGCCGACTTCGGCGGCCACACCACCCGCCCTGGCCTCAAGATGTACCTCGACAACTTCGCCATCGCCGCCCACGAAACCGGGCAGAACCTCCGCTTCGAGTGGAACCACGCCGCCGACGCCACAGGCATCGCAGGCTACGCCCACGCCCTCGACCAGAACCCCGCCACCCTCCCCACCAACATCGCCGCCGCCGAGCCCACCGCCGCCTTCAAGGACCTCAAGCCCGGCAACTGGTTCTTCCACCTCCGCGCCCGCGACGGC
>VGYV01000721.1 GCA_016872855.1 Planctomycetota bacterium | reverse complement strand
AGCTCATGTAGTCGTTGATGCCGACTTCGTGGAGGGGCTTGAGGTTTTTGGCCTCGACGAGCTTTTCAATGGCCTCGCGGTTGGCGAGGTTGGAGCCAGCGAGGGGGATGAGGGCGCCGGTGTCGGGGTCCTTGACCTCGATGGAGCGGGTGACGTCGAGGTAGACGCGGAGGCCTTCGGAGTTGTCCTTGCCCTGGTCCTTGAGGTAGTAGACGTGGTCGCCGGCGTGGCCGCCGGCGCTGGCCTCGATGGCGGCGGGGGCGGCGTCGCGGGCCATGAAGCGCATGCCGGTGCGGACTTCCTCGACGTAGGCGGCGAGGAGTGCGAGGGCGGTGAGGGCGGCGGAGCCGATGGCGAAGCCTTTCCCCGTGGCGGCGGTGGTGTTGCCGAGGGCGTCGAGGGCGTCGGTGCGCTCGCGGACGTAGGGGGGCTGGTGGCTCATTTCGGCGTTGCCGCCGGCGTTGTCGGCGATGGGGCCGTAGGCGTCGGTGGCGAGGGTGATGCCGAGGGTGGAGAGCATGCCGACGGCGGCGATGCCGATGCCGTAGAGGCCGAGGGCCGGGGCGCCGGTGAAGCCGCCGAAGCCGCCGGCAAGGCCGAAGCTGATGAGGATGCCGAGGACGACGATGACGACGGGTGCCCAGGTGGAGAGCATGCCTTCGGCGAGGCCGGCGATGATGACGGTGGCGGGGCCGGTCTTGGATTGCTCGGCGACGCCCTGGGTGGGCTTGTAGTCCTGGGAGGTGGAGTATTCGGTCCATTTGCCGATGAGCCAGCCGGCGATGAGGCCGGTGATGATGGAGCCCCAGATGCCCATGTATTCGCGGCCGAGGAGGTAGTAGACGACGGGGGCGGCGAGGAGGGCGATGAGGAGGGAGCTGACGTTGACGCCGCGGCCGAGGGCCTTGAGGAGTTCGCGTTGGGTGGCCTTCTCGCCGCTGCGGACGAGGAAGATGCCGAGGATGGAGAGGAGGATGCCGATGCCTGCGATGGCCATGGGGCACAGGATGAAGGCGAGCTGGAGGCGCTCGTCGTGGCCCGCGGTGGTGCGGGTGGCGGCGGCGACGCCGAGGGCGGCAGTGGCGAGGATGGAGCCGCAGTAGGACTCGTAGAGGTCGGCGCCCATGCCGGCGACGTCGCCGACGTTGTCGCCGACGTTGTCGGCGATCGTGGCGGGGTTGCGGGGGTCGTCCTCGGGGATGCCGGCTTCGACCTTGCCGACGAGGTCGGCGCCGACGTCGGCGGCCTTGGTGAAGATGCCGCCGCCGACGCGGGCGAAGAGGGCCTGGGTGGAGGCTCCGACGCCGAAGCAGAGCATGGTGACGGTGATTTGCTCGAGGTTGAGGGGGCGGAAGAGCTCGATGGCGGCGACGTTCTCGTAGAGCCAGGGGACGAGTTTGTAGAGAGCGAGGAACCAGAGGCAGATGTCGAGCAGGCCGAAGCCGACGACGACGAGGCCCATGACGGCGCCGGAGCGGAAGGCGACCTGGAGGCCGCCGTTGAGGGATTCCTTGGCGGCGTTGGCGGTGCGGGCGCTGGCGCTGGTGGCCGTCTTCATCCCCAGGTAGCCGCAGAGGCCCGAGAAGAAGCCGCCCGTCAGGAAGGCGAAGGGGACCCAGAGGGCCTGGACCTTCAGCCCAAAGGCGAGCACGGCGAGGATGACGAAGAGGACGGCGAAGACGATGGCGACGATGCGGTACTGGCGGCGGAGGTAGGCGTAGGCTCCCTCGCGCACGTGGCCGGCGATCTCGCGCATCAGCGCCTCGCCCTCCGACTTGCGGATCATCCACTTGAAGAAGTGGAAGGCGAAGAACAGCGCGGCCAGCGCGCCGGCCAGCCCCACGCCCCACCACGCCCACAGCCCGCCCAGCCCGTCCGCCGGCTCCGCCCCGGCCCCGAACACCGCCATTGGGGATAGCCCCAACGCCCCGGCCCAAAAACGCCTGAACACAGCAGCCTCCTTACCGCAGGAAGAGAGATGGGGAACAACCTGGGTGGAAAACCCCGCGCGGCCCTGTTGGTGCGGAGCCAATCCGCCGTTCCTGCCGGCCCGCTCTCCCGGGGTACACATTGACCGCGGCGGCCTTGGGGGCCCTGTGAACGCGCTCTGCTCCGCCGCCGCATCGCTCGCGGCCGCGGCGGCCAAGGCGGACACAGTCGGCCGAGCGCTGCCGCGTGAGACGACCTCGTGCTCTCCGCCGCGGGGCAGAAGTCTATCTGCCATACGGCACAGCAGCTTCCGCCTTCTGCGCCCGTTTGATCATCTTCCGCTCCTTGCGGCGCTTCCGCTCGCTAGGCTTCTCGTAGTAGGAGGATCTCTTGATGTCCTTTATGAGACCCTCCTTCTCGCATTTCTTTTTGAAGCGCTTAAGCACCTTCTCCAACGGCTCATTACCGCTTCCACTGACCTTGATCATGCGCCTCTCGCACCCCCTTTGGTGACGGGCTTGGGCATGGAGCGAACAGATACACGGGCCGCGATCCACACCCATTGGTTTGCCAGCGCCCGGGCCCTCCGGGCAGCAGAATCAGTATTATACGGACCCCACGCCCTTTTGCAAGCGGGGCGCTCACATTCGCGCGGACTTCAGGTAGCTGTCGCTGTAGATGATGCGGTTCATCAGCACATCGGCGGTGATCGTCGCGTCCATGATGTCGGTGTCGAGCACGTCAATGATGGCCGCATCGAGGCCGTAGGCCTGGAGCATGACCAGGCACGTGCGGTTGATGAGCGGCCGCTGGCTTGTGCCCTGCGAGATGTTCGACAGCCCGACGATGGTGCTCGGCGCGGGGTCGCACAGCACGGTCTTGATCTGCTTGATGACCTCGCAAATGTACAGCGGCTGCTTCTGGTCCACGGTCACGGGCAGGATGATGGGGTCAATGAACACCTTCGTCGGGTCCAGCCCGTGCTCCATTGCCTTTGCGACGATGGTCATGGCGATCTCGACCCGCTGTTCGATATTCTGCGGCACGCCGTCCACATTGAGCGTCAACGCCACCAGCGACGCGTTGTGTTGGACGGCCAGCGGCATGTAGACGTCGAGCTTCTCGGCGTCCCCGCTCACCGAGTTGATCATCACTGGCCGCCCGTCGCACACCTCCAGCCCCGCCTGGATGACGGGCAGCTTCTGGCTGTCGAGTGCGATGGGCGTCTTGCACGCGCCCTGCACCACCTCGACCAGCCACCGCATGGCCGCCTGCTGGTCGGCGGCCGCCGTGCCCACGTTGATGTCGAGGTACCTCGCCCCCTGCTCTGTCTGCCGAAGGGCCAGCTCGATCACCGGCCCGGGGTCCTTCTTCTGGATGGCCTTCCGTACGTCCTTGAACATGCCGTTGATGCGTTCTGCCACGGCGATCATGCTGGCTCTCCTTTACCCTTGCAGTCCCTTGAGTGCCCGCTTCACGGCGGCCACGGCCGCCGGGTGCCGCATGCGCAGGATGTCGGCGCCCGCCTGCACCAGTGCGATGGCGCTCGCCGCCTCCCACATCGGCCCGCGCTGGGCCTGGGGGCCCCACTCGGGGGCCTCGCTCTCGGGCGTCTTGGCCTCCTTGGCCCGCCACGACTCGTAGCCCACGTCGCAGATCACGGGCATCATCATCATCTTGTCGCCCGCGAGGGCGGCCAGCCGCTGCCGCTCCTGGATCGAGTAGGCGTACTCGATGCCGTAGCCCAGCGCGCCCGAGGTCTGGAACATCACGATCCGGTCGGCCGGCAGCTCCATCTCGGTCACCAGCGTGTTCACCTGCTTGGCGATATTAATGTCCAGCGGCGCCAGGCAGATCAGGTTGTGCCCGTCGGCCACGCAGGAGGCGACGAAGCGCTTGTAGTTCTCCTGCTTGGCCGGGCCGAGGAGCACCCGCTCGCCCTTCGCGGCCGCGCTGACCTTGGGCAGCACCTCGTTGTCCTTCACGTCAATGCCGCAGCCCCAGACGACGATTGGCACGCCCACGGCGCCCAGCACCGCCTTCACCGTCGCCACGGCCTCCTCACCCGAGCGATTCGCCCCGTCGGGGTCCGTCCCGTCCAGCTTCACGCACACCAGGTCGGCCCCGAACTCCTGGACGCACTTCTTCGCCCACGCCGCCGGGTCCTTCAGCGCGTCGCCGAACGGCGCCTTGAGCACATCGGGCCAATCCGGCTCGATGTCCAACACATCCATCGCGATCAGCGCCTTCTGCCCCGGATCGCC
>VGYV01000720.1 GCA_016872855.1 Planctomycetota bacterium | reverse complement strand
GTGTACAACTGCGCCGCAATCTCCGAGCCTGGCATGGCGTTTCTCCGGTCGCATCAGGGATCCTGCAGGTCGAACGTCAACTCCTTGCCGTTGAGCGTGATGAGGAAGCAGTTGAGGACGTTACGTCCCAGCAGTACATTGTTGCGCCTGGAGGCTACACAGCGAACACCTGAGAGATGGACCCCCTCGACCAGCATGTCGACGTAGTAAACGGGCCGGGTGCTTACAGAGCCGTCGAAGGCTGTGGCGCGCGTGCGTCCCCAGGCGCTAAGCCCAAGCTGGGCAGGAACACTCTCCGGGATCACGGCGATGTCCGCACCGGTGTCGAGCTTACCCGCCAGCAGACCGCTTTCAATGCCCGTCACCGGATGCGAGAGTCTCACGCTCGCCACAGGCCCGGGGGGACTTAGAGACCTGTCGTAGCTGGGCATCTCTACCTGACGTCCTCTGGCGAAGGAATCTCGTAGACGGTGGGCTCCTCCTCCACTCTCGCTATCAGGAGGACTACGTCGCCGTACCTCTTGTACATTTGCCGTGCCAACTCCTCGTCGTCCGGACCGTGGGCGACAACGCGGCCACGGTACACGGCGACATACTCGCCCCGGTGGCTCTTGAGAAGCCGCGGCAACTTGCGCTGGAACACTGCCTCCTGCTCGCGCAACTCCGCGAGCTTGTCCTTCGCGACGACGGGCGCTTCGGCCCCAGGTCCTGGCGTCGTCTCTACTCTCGACATGCTCCAACACCTCCTGAAACACGCGGGCCGGACACGCAACGAACCCACCGGTTGCGCCGCGCGCTTCTGCCGGGATTGTACGGCGGGCGCAAAGGCGTGTCAAGCGCCGGCGGCCCTCCACGGGATGCAGTGGGAGGCGAAGCGCTTGAGGGAGGCGCTCTTGATGACGATGGCCTGGGGCCGCAGGACGGTGGCATAGGAGACCAGGAGCGCCGCGGCGTCGAGGAGCGAGTGGTAGCCTGAGATGCCCGAGAGGTCCATGTAGACCTTTGTGAAGGGCAGGCCGAGGTCGAGCGCGGCGCGCACGTCGAAGGCGTCGAGGGTCTCAAAGCGGATGCCCGGGTGCTCGCGGCGGGCGCGCTCGATGCACTCGGGGCTGATGTCGGTCGCCACCAGCTCCCGGCAGCGCGGGGCGAGGAGCGCGCTCGTGGTGCCCCATTCGCAGCCAAGCTCCAGCACAACGTCGTCCGCCGTCACCCACGCTGGGATGGTCTCGCGGTACTCCTTCACGCCCATCGTCAGGATGAACTTCGTGGTCAGCCTGGGCGGTGCGTGGCGGGACACGGCGGCCTCCGATGCTTGAGGAGCCACTTGTACAGAGCAGGGCTTGCGTAGGTCGGCGTCCACGAGTCGTGGCCGGCTTCGGGGTAGACCGTGAGCTTGGCCTTGCCGCCGCACCCCTTGACGGCATCCACCATCCTCTCCGATTCAGCCAGGGGCACCACTTCGTCCTTTGCTCCGTGGAAGGCCCATACGGGCACATCCTTGAGCCCATGGGCGAGGAGGCGGTTGCCGCCGCCGCAGATGGGCGCGATGGCGGCGAACCGCTCGGGGCGCTCGCAGGCCAGGCTCCACGTGCCGTAGCCGCCCATGCTCAGGCCGGTCAGGTACACCCGCCGCGTGTCCACCCGGTAGCTGCCCCCGAGCTCGTCGAGCAGAGCGTGGAGGACGTCGGTGGACCACGACTGGCCCTTGGGACACTGGGGCGAGACGACGATGAAGGGGAACTCATGGCCTTCGGCGATGAGGCGGGGCGGCCCGTGCTTCTTCACCAGCTCCGGGTCCTTGCCACGCTCGCCCGCGCCGTGGAGGAACAGGAGCAGGGGCCAGCGCTTGCGGCCCCGCTCGTAGCCGGGGGGCAGGTAGAGTAGATACCGGCAGGCCACCCTCTTGGTGACGGTGCCCGCGAATGCCCTGGCCTCTTGGCTCATTGTCACCCCTTCGTGTAACAGGCGTCAAGGCGGCCGTTCGCCGCAACGGAGGGGGATGAATGGATGGGTGGATGAATGGATGATCGCCTGACATTCATCCACCCATCCACCCATCCACTCATCCCCTATTGGCTTAGGAGTCTACTTTGTTGCCGCCTCGTAGCGCTTCGCCACGCCAGGCCAGTCAATGATCTTGCAGAAGGCGTCCACGTAGGCCGCGCGGTCGTTGGCGTATTGGAGGTAGTAGGCGTGCTCCCACACGTCGCAGACCATGAGTGGCGCGGCGCCCCAGACCGTGAGGTTCTGGTGGTTGAGCACCTGAAGGACCAGGAGCCGCTTGCCGATGGGCTCGTGCACGAGAATGGCCCATCCGCTGCCCTCGACGGCCTTGGCCGCGGCGGCGAAGTGCGCGGCGAACTTCTCGACGGAGCCGAAGTCGCGCTCGAGGGCCGCCTTGAGCGCGCCCTCGGGCTGAGTGGCTGCGCCGGGCCGCATCGAGCGCCAGTAGAGGTCGTGCAGCACGTGGCCCGAGCCGTGGAAGGCGAGCGCGCGCGACAGCCCGCTGATGCTCGCCAGGTCGCCCGCCTCGCGGGCCTTGGCCAGCGCGGCCAGCGTGGCGTTCAGCCCCTTCACGTAGGCCGCGTGGTGCTTCGCGTGGTGGAGCCGCAGCACCTTCTCCTCAATGGCCGGCGCCAGCGCGTCGTAGCCGTAGGGCAGCTTGGGCAGCTCATACTCGCCCGAGGCCGCCGGCGCCTCGCCCGCCTGACCGAGGCCCAGCGCCCCCAGGCCCGCCGCCAGCGCGCCCAGGCCCAACAACTCCCGGCGATTCATCTCCGCCATGCTCACTCCTCCTTTGTCCCCTCGTGTGGCCATGTCGTTCTGATAGCCAGGATGTGCGAGCCCTCCCAGTCCGCCCCAAGCCGGTCGAACCTCCGAACCACTGGCATCCGCTCCATGCCGCCTCGTACGCCCAGGAACGGGCCGAAGTGCTTCAGCGTCATCGGCTCGAAGTCGAGGTAGTGCCGCACGTTCGCCCGGCGCATCAGGCCCATCAGCTCCTTCCGTCGAAGCGCCTCATAGGTCGCGTTATTGATCGCGCCGTCCAGGTTCACCACGCGGCGCTCCGAGTAGTAGCCGATGATGCCTGCGTTGAACGCCGCGGCCACGTCGTCCTTCCCCGTATTATCGCGCAACCAGCGCGCCGCGTCCAGCATCTCTACCGCCCAGCGCCACTCGCCCTCCGCAAGCCTGCGGAAGCTCAGCGTCGCCTGCACCGACGCCAGGACGATGAGCGCCGCGGCCACCAGGCCGCCGAGCGCCTGACGCGTGACCCGTGACGCGTGACGAGGAGAGGATGCTGTTGGGTGTTCGGTGTTCGGTGTTGGGGAATCTGGAATCTGGAATCCGGAATCTGGAATGCCCGCCTTGCGGGCCGCTGCCAGCGCCAGAGCGAAGACCACGGGCAGGAGGACGAGCAACTGGTCGAAATACCAGGGCCGCGAATACCAGCGAATGGCGGAGTGGACGAAGAGGTGGGCGAGGCTGGCCACCCCGAGGCCGAGGAGGACCAGGATCGTGCGGCGGGCAGATGGCTCCCGCCGCCATCGTGCCACAAGGACGAGCAGCGAGAGCGCGAGGGCGGGGAACGAAACGAGCCGCGAGTAGCCGATCTCGCCCCGCAGCCCCTCGTAGAGCATCACAGCGAACTGCTTGAGCCCGTGAAGCAGCGCCTCCCCGCCCGAATGCCCCCCGAGCCGGTACAGCTCGTGGTGGACGTACGGGATGGAGAGGCCGCTCACCTGCACCGGCGAGCCGAAGGCCAGCCAGTTGTACGCCACCCACGGCACGGCGAGCGCCCCGGCCGCGGCCGCCATCACCACCGCTCGCCGCCATCGCACCGCCCTTTCGGACATCGCCACCGCCGCGATCCAGAACGCGGCCACGAAGAACACATTGTCCGTCCGCGCCAGGAACAGCGCACCCATCAGGAGGCCAAGGATGACGGGGAGCGGCTTCAGATTTCGGGCTTCGGGTTTCGGGTTGAAATCGGCAATCGGCAATCGGCAATCGGCAATTCGCAGCGTGAGCCACAACAGCGCCGTGAACAGGAACGTGCTCAGGCTCGTCTCCAGACCGTTCAGGCTGGAGACTACGGCCCGCGGGTTGAGCCAGTATAGGATGAGGGCAAGCAGCGGAATCCACCAACTCGGCCCTCGATTCCCGCGGTGCGCCCCCTCTCCTTCAGCCCCTACCT
>VGYV01000719.1 GCA_016872855.1 Planctomycetota bacterium | reverse complement strand
TTAGCCAGTTGGCCGAGGGCATCGAGGATCTCGGGGGTGACGCGGTCGGTGGCGTAGAGCAGGTCGAAACCCGCGGCTGAGGCCCTCATTCGTCGAAGCCTGGCCGGCGATAGCGCCTTGGGCGCTACCAGGTCGAAGGGGTCTTTCGCAAGTTGCCGCAGCCTGCGCCAGGCCGGCGTCTTATTGGGCCTCAGCGTTGCGATTGTGCTCATGCGCATGGGCACCATCTCCTTCGGGGGGTGCGCGTCGTTACGGCCACCATTATACTGACACGTCGGAGCGGCTGCGTCAACACGGCTTCGTTGTTGCCGAGGCGGCTTCGCTGCGCTATGCTGTGGGGCAGGAGGCCTTGTGGAGGACGTGATATGAACGGCGTGCGCTGGGCGGCCCTCTCGCTGGCCGTTGTAGCCGTTGTCGCGGTGGGGTTTCTTGTGCTCCCGCGCCGTGGGAGCGAGGACGGGCGCCCCGTCGAGCCCCCGCAGATCACAATTCCAGACGTGAAGAGCCCGACGCCGGAGCCTGGCGTCCCGCAGCCCGCGCCGCCCACGAGGCCACGCACCGCCCCTGACGATGCGGCGCTGCGGGTGGGGCGCGAGCGCGACGCCAGCGAGTTCTGGCGGCAGGCCCGCGAGGCCGCACAGGCCGAGAACTGGGAGGGTGCGAAGGAACTCCTCGACACGCTCGACGCCCAGTACGCCACGACGCAGTGCTGCGCCACCCACGCCGCCGCCATCGCCGAGCTGCGCGGGCAGGTGGCAGAGGAGTCGCGCTACAAGATCGAGAAGGACGTTACGGTTCTGCGCCCCGATGCGGACCCGTGGACGTGGCCGCGTCTGCCCGGCGAGTGGGTCCACATCGCGGCCAAGGGCATCCAGCACCCGTACTGGGCGGGGACCAGGCTTCGATTCGAGCAGCGGGGCGCCCAGGTGTTCCTCAGCGTGGACGGCGCTCCAGCCCGTCTGGCCGGCATCCTGCTATCCGAGCCCGAGGGCAGTGCCGGCTTGCGGCAAGCTATTGCCGACGGGGCGACCGCCCTGACGGTTTGGTGCACCCGCGACCAACTGGCCCAGCTCCCGCCCTTTCCGGAGCAGGGCGAGCTGTGCGTCCAGGTGACCGACACACGAGTGCCCGATCTCGAGCCGCTGTCGGGGCTTCGGTCGCTCGTCGCGCTGCACGTCAACGGCCACGGGGCCACGGACCTGTCGGCGCTGGCGAAGCACACCCGGCTGCGGTCGCTCCACCTCGGCAGCAGCCCGAAGCTCACCGACCTGAGCGCCGTGGCCAACTTCCCCGAATTGACGTATTTCCATGCCAACGCGATAGGCGTCCGCAGCATCGCGCCCTTCGAGAAGCTCACCAACCTCACCACGCTCAAGGTCGTCGGGGCCAATCTGCCGGACTTCAACGGGGTGGCCAACCTCAAGCGGCTGCGCGAGATCGAACTCTCCTCGCACAGCAGCACGTGCGACATCTCGGCCCTGGAGAACCTGCCTCAGCTCCGGTGGCTCACCATGCGATTCGTCCGCCCGACCGGTGGCATCCGGACCCTCGCCAAGCTGACGCGCCTCACCGAACTCCGCTGCTCGCTCGGCCCCGACGACACGAGCCTCGCGCCGCTGGCGGGCCTCACCCGCCTCACCATCCTCGAGGTCAGCGCCCCCAGGGTGAGCGATCTCTCGCCGCTGTCTGCGCTCACTCGCCTCACCTTCCTCCAGCTCGACGGGATCGGGCAGGTGTCGGACCTCTCCCCGCTCGCCGGCATGTCCCAGCTCGCGGTCCTCAAGATATGGGCAATGGACAGCGTCGCCGACATCACGCCCCTGGGCCGCCTCACCAGCCTGAGGACCCTGAATCTCCTCAGGACCAAGGGCCTCACCGACCTTGGCCCCGTCGCCAACCTGGCCGGCCTGAACCAGTTCAGCGTCTACGGCCCGTCCGAACTCTCCGACCTCAGGCCCCTGGCGAAGCTGAAGAACGCCGAGACCCTCTCGCTCTCGACCCTCGGCAAGCTTGTGGACCTCGGCCCGGTGGAGGAGATGAAGAACCTGGTCGTCATCAATCTCCGAGAATGCCCTAGGGTCACCGACCTCAGCCCCCTGGCCAAGCTGCCCAGGCTGCGGTACCTCAATCTCGATGCCTGCGGCGGTGTCACGGACCTCGCGCCCCTCGCGGGACTCGTCAAGCGCGGATGCCAAATCCGCGCCGGCCTCCAGCTACAGGACGAAATCCGCAAGCTCAAGCCCACGGACTTCTGACCGATATGGCCCCGCGGTGCTTGATTCCACTTGCGGATTCCGGCATACTACCCATCCTTGTCAATCGGTCTCGCGAGGCAGGGACGCCCTGCCTGCAAGACCGGCGCGGGGCGCAGAGGCCCCGCCCACGGGTAGGGCGTGCATACCTGCACGCGGAACAGCGAATCAGGAGTACACGCGGTGGCACGAGAACGCGCGGTGGTGGTCGGAGCGGGGGGAATATCGGGGGCGTGGTTCCCGCCGCTGGCGAAGGAGAAGGTGGAGTTGGCGGCAGTGGTGGACCTCCGGCCCGAGGCGGCGAAGGCTCAGGTGGAGAAGTACCAGCTCAAGGCCGAGGTCTCGACCGACCTCAAGGCCACCCTGGCGAAGCACCAGCCCGACTTTGTGGTGGACCTGACGGTGCCCGAGGCGCACTGCGCGGTGACGTGCACAGCACTGCGGGCAGGCTGCCACGTGATCGGCGAGAAGCCCATGGCCGCCTCGATGGCCGAAGCGCGGGAGATGGTGAAGACCGCCGAGGAGACGGGCAAGCTGTACATGGTCAGCCAGTCCCGCCGCTGGGACGCCCGCCACGTGGCGGTGAAGAAGACGGTGCCCCGCGCGGGCACACTGACGACGATCAACTGCGATTTCTACATCGGAGCCCACTTCGGCGGGTTCCGCGACGAGATGCCCAGCCCCCTCATCCTCGACATGTCCATCCACCACTTCGACCTGTGCCGCTTCATGACGGGCGCCGACCCCGTGGCCGTCTACTGCAAGGAGTTCAACCCAAAGGGGTCATGGTACAAGGGCGACGTGGCGGCCTCGGCGATCTTCGAGATGACGAACGGCGTGATCTTCACCTATCGCGGGAGCTGGTGCGCCGAGGGCTGCCACACGAGCTGGAACGGCGACTGGCGGTTCATCGGCACCAAGGGCACGCTCCTCTACGAGGCCGACCAGGAGCCGCGCGGCGAGGTGGTCGTCGGGAAGGAGGGCTTCCACCGCGAGAAGGCGCCCATCAAGGTCGCCAAGCCCATCGTCAAGTTCGGCGGCATGCACGGCGGCCTCCGCGAGATGCTCGCCTTCCTCCGCACAGGCGTTGCGCCCCAGACCGAGTGCCACGACAACATCAAGAGCCTGGCCATGGTCTTCGCCGCCATCGAGAGCAACAAGCAAGGCAAGCGCGTGCCCGTGAGGGCGATGTGACCGCACGATGCACGGATCGGACGGATCTGACCGATCCGACGGATCGAACCAGGGAAAGGAAAGGAGCCACGATGTATCACGAACCCATCCGCATCGGCACGCTGGTCAACGGCGGGGCGGGGACGGCGAACTACATCCGCCAGATTCTGCCCCACGGCTTCGAGAGCTTTTCCATTACCTTCTGGCAGACGCTTGGCGACACGAATCTCAAGAAGCTCGCGGCCGAGGTCAAGGACGCCCTCGCGGGCACCGAGGTCGTCATCAGCTCGCTCGGCGTCTTCGGCAACCCGCTGATGGACGACGAGAAGGCGAAGGCGACCCGCGACGGCTGGAAGAAGCTGATTGACGCCGCCCACCTGTTCGGCACCGACCTGGTGTGCGGCTTCGCAGGCCGCGTGGTGGACAAGCGGATTGACGAGTCCATGCCCCGCTTCGCCCAGGTCTTCGGGCCGCTCGCCAAGCGGGCAAAGGACAAGGGTGTCCGCCTCGCCTTCGAGAACTGCGACATGGGCGGCACCTGGCAGCGCGGCGACTGGAATATCGCCCACGGCCCCATCGCCTGGGAGATGATGTTCAACGCCATCCCGTCCGACAACGTCGGCCTCGAATGGGAGCCCTGTCACCAGATGGTGAAGCTCGTTGACCCCATGCCCCAGCTCCGCAAGTGGGTGAAGAAGATCTTCCACGTCCACGGCAAGGACGCCACGGTGCTGTGGGATGTCGTGCGCGAGCACGGCGTGGTCGGCCCGAAGGCGT
>VGYV01000718.1 GCA_016872855.1 Planctomycetota bacterium | reverse complement strand
GATTTGCACGCCGAAGCGGGCGTTCCTGTTTGTAGTTCGGCCTTCAGGCGGTCTTCAGGGCTGCCAGGGCCGACAGAGGAACCGCGTAGACGCCGAACTACGAACGAAGGCGGGCGGCGCACAAATCCGTTACTGCACCCGCCCACGCGACGGGAGTTGCGCGCGCCGCGGCGAGCCGATACACTATAGGCTGGCGCGGGAAGCTAGAGCGTTGGACCCTGATATGGCCCCAGCCGAGATGGCATTGCCAGATACGTTCTCTTGCCCGCGGTGCGGCGCGCCGTGCGAGGTGACGCGCGCCGGCGACCTGTGGGTCGCCGCCTGCCCGGCGGGTGACCCGCGCTACGTGCTGACGGTGCAGCCGCCTGGCGCCCCGCCGGCGGAGGCGGGGGAGGACCCGCTGCTTGGGCAGACGCTTGGCCCCTGCCGCCTGATGGCGCGGGCCGGCTTCGAGGGGGGGCTGCCGATCTACCAGGGACTTGGGACGAAGGACAGCCGGCCCTCCGTGGTGCGGGTGCTGAGCGGGGCGGCGGCGAAGGACCGGGCGCAGGCGGAGGCGTTCGTGCGGGCGGCCAAGCTGGCGGCCGCGGTCCGGCACGCCGCGTTCGCCGGGGTCACCCACCTGGCGCGCTTCGAGGGCGGGCTGTTCAGCGTCGCCCCGCCGCTGAAGGGGACGCCGTTCGAGCGTGCAGGGCGCCTGCCACTCACCGAGGTGCTGCGCGTCACCCGCCGCCTGGCCGAGGGCCTGGCCGCGCTCCACCGCCGCGAGATCATCCACCGCAACATCGGCCCCCACTCGGTCTTCCTCCTCCCGACGGGTGAGCCGCTCCTGCGCAACTTCGCGTTCGCCCTGGGCCCCGGCGCGCCCGCCGGGCCCACCGAGGTGGCCGGCCAGCCCGGCTTCCTGGCCCCGGAGCAGATCGCCGGCGGCAAGCTGGATGGCCGCGCGGACCTCTATGCGCTCGGCGCGCTCCTCTACTTCGCCCTAGCCGGCCGCCCGCCCTTCTCGGGCGCGAGTCCGGCCGAGGTGATCCGCGCCCAGCTCGCCGGCCCCGGCGAGGCCCGACAGGCCCTCGGGGCCGACGCCCCGTCCGGACTCGTGGACCTCGTGATGAGCCTGCTGGCCCCGGAGCCCAGCGAGCGGCCCGCCCACGCCACCGCAGTCGTCAACGTGCTGGCCCGGCTGGCGGGCCAGTCGGGGGACACAGGGGAGCTGGCGCTCGCGGAGCTGCCGCCCCGGCCCGCCGCGGAGCGGCTGCCGATGCGCGAGGCCCCGCCGGAGGAGGAGGAGTTCGCTCTCGCCCCCGAAGAGCCCGTGGGGGAGCGCGAGCGCCCGCGGCCGCTGCCATCGCTCGAGATAGGGCCGCGCCCTTCCGCAGCCCCCGAGCCAGACGAAGCCACCAAGCCCCGGCCCTCCCCACGCGCGGGCCGCCCGGAGCGCGCGCAGGAGCGGCCTGCGGCGAAGGCCGAAGGCGCCGGCCCCACGCTCCAGGGGCCGGAGGCGGCCCCGACGCCGGCGCCGCGTGCGGGGCGGCCCGCTCCCGTCGAGGAGGAGTTGGTCCTCGAGGCGAAGGACCCGGGCGACGGCGGCCCGATTGGCGTGGACATCCCCATCCCGGAGTCCAAGCCGCGCAGCAGCCTGCTCACGCCGCGGAACCTCCTGCTGCTGGGCGGCGTGGCCGCCGTGGCGCTCATCGCCTTCCTTGCCATCCCCCTCATCTCCCCAAGCTCCGAGCCGGAGACGAAGCCCGCGGAGGACAAGGCCAAGCGGCCGGCCCGCGCGGCCCGAAAGGCCCTCAGCGACGCCGAGAAGGCGGCGGCCGAGGCCGCGAACGAGCTCGCCCGCATCGAGGCCCTGGCGAAGAAGGGCCCGAAGGAGGCCGAGGAGGTCATCAAGCAGTGCGACGCCTTCCTCCAGCGCTTCGGGACCAGCGAGAGCGCCGAGGCGGCGAAGAAGCTCCGCGATACCGCCGGGGCCGCCCTGCGGGAGAAGGAGGCGAAGGCCGCTCTGGCCGCCATGCAGCCCGGCCTCAACGACAGGAAGATCGCTTATGCCCAACGCATCGGGGACCTCGATGCCTTCCTCAAGAAGTATCAAGAGCACCCAAAAGCCGAACCTGTCGCCCAGGCGCACAAGCAGCGGGAGCGGCTGATCCGGGAACGCGACACCACCGCCGAGAAGGCCGACACGGCTGCGAAGAAGGAGCTCGAGAAGCACCTCAAGGCCGAGGCCTACGGCCCCGCCATCGCCCTGCTGACCAGCCTGGCCGAGACGTATGAGGGGACGAAGGTGGCGGCCGCCGCGGCGGCCCAGGCGGCCGAGCTGCGCGGGAAGCTCACCGCCGAGTTCAAGGAGAAGCGGGCCGCCGCCGACGAGTGCCTCCGCCGGGCCGCGTTCGGCGAAGCCGTCGCGCTCCTTGACGCGCCGCTCAACGTCTGGCAGTTCGACGAGCTGCGCCGCGAGGCCGCCGACTTCGTGGCATCCGTCCAGCAGCGGCGCGCCACGATCGTGAAGGCCTACAGCGCCTTGCTGGCGGAGACCGACGCCTTGGCCGAGGCGTGGAAGCTCGACGAGGCGCGAGCCGCGGCCACTGAAGCCGCGGGGAAGGCCGACGACCCCGTCCGGCGGGCGCTCCTCGAGGCCAAGGGCGCCGAGATGGCGGCACTGCTCCGGGCGCGCGACCGCATCGTCGCGGGGGCCAACAAGGTGGCCCAGGGCAAGAGCAAGGTGACGTTGCGGCGCGCCACCGGCATGGGACTCCCGACCACCATCAGCAACCCCTCGTCCACGGGCCTCGACGCCGACATGCCCGGCTTCAAAGGCCACCTGGGCTGGGGCGACCTCCACGCGGACCAGTTGCTCCTGTTCGCGCGCAGCGCGCCCGACAAGGCCACGGCGGCCGACCTGGTGGCCATTGGCCTCGTCGCCCTCCGCGCCGGCGAGGTGGACGCCGCCTTCAAGGCGTTCAACGAAGCAACCGACCTCGACCCGGGCACGCTCGACGCCGTCGGCGGCCTCCTCCGCCGCCACGCGCAGGGATTCGTCCTCGTCCCCGGTGGCCAATTCCCCGCAGGCCCAAAGAAGGAGCCGGCCAACCTCGAACCCTTCCTCCTCGCCCGCGCCGAGGTCACTAACGCCGAGTTCGCCTTCTTCGCGCGCGTCACCAAGGCCGAGCTGCCGTCCGACTGGAAGGTGGGCACTGACGAGCACCCCGTGGCCAACATCACCTGGGCGCAGGCCAACGCCTACGCCCGCTGGCTCGACATGCGGCTGCCGACTGACCTGGAGTGGGAGCGCGCCGCGCGCGGCACCGAGGGCCGCCTCTATCCCTGGGGCAACCAGTTCGACCCGGCTCGCGCCAACCTGGGGAAGGCCAGCGGCAAAGGCCCCGTGACGCCTTCCGACCTGATGCCGGCCTACCGCCAGCCGCGGCGCGCCGAAGGCCCCTTCTTCCACCTCGTGGGCAACGTGCGGGAGTGGACCGCCAGCCTCACCCTGGACCCCAAGGGGCACCCGACCGCCTGCCGCGTCGTGGGCGCCTCGGCGGCCGACCCCGAGAAGGAGGCCGCGGCCACCGCGCGGCAGATGCGCAAGCTCGACGCCCGCGACCCCTACACCGGCTTCCGCCTCGCCTGGCCCCGCTAGCCCGCTGAGCGGGCTAGCGAATCCCAGATTCCACATCCCAGATTCCAGATTGGCTGAGGCGGGCCGGCTCAGACCGAGGCGAGGAGCTCGGCCAGGTGCTTCATCCGCTTGGCCACGGGGATGTGGCGCGGGCACTTCTCGGTGCACCTGCCGCAGGCCTCGCACTTCGTGGCATCGAGCTTGCCCCGCTCGCGCAGGCGCTCGAGCTGCTCGTCGCCGGCCGGCAGCCCGAAAATCTGGCTGAGCTGGTAGGTGCCCATGAGCTGGTAGATCGGCAGCTCGAGGGGGCACGCGTTGTCGCAGTAGCGGCACCCAGTGCAGAGGGCCTCCCCCTTCGAGAAGTCCTGGAACGCGCGCACGAAGCGCTCGCACTGCCCAGGCGTCAGCCCAGCCTTGTCGCTCGCGATCGCAGCGTTCTCCTCTAGTACTCTGTCAACACAGAGCTGATGGGTAGAGTTTCGTGAGCTTTCTCCTGGCATCCTCGATGGTGAATTGCCAGTTGATCGTGGCGCCCTTGGCGTTTCGCTTCGTCTCCCACGCCGCGACCTCGCGGCGGAGC
>VGYV01000717.1 GCA_016872855.1 Planctomycetota bacterium | reverse complement strand
GCACTTCACCGCCTTCCGCACCCTGGCCAGCCCCGTCGGCGCCAGCACGCAGAACTGCCAGGACTACACGCTCAGGGTCTTCCGCGGCAAGGACCTCCTCGCCACACTCGTCTCCGAAGCCGCGTCGGGCACGGGCGGCCTCGTCTCGGCTGAGCTGCCCGCCGGCCCCTACACGTTCGAGCTGGACTACCGTTACGGCCGGCCGCCGAGCAGCGGGACGGCCCGGGGCGCCTTCACCGTGGCGAAGGGGGGCGTCGAGGTGCGCATAGACACGGCGGGTGACACGCCCCGCGTCGTTGTGCGGCCCAAGGGTGCTCCCAGACCGAAGGCCGACCTCGACCTCGTGGGCACGAAGAGGACGTTCGACCTCTCCGGCACCGCCAAGTTCACGGGCATGACCCTCCGCGTCAAGGGCACCAACGCGCCCCTCGGGGTCTCCGGCAGCGCCAAGCGTGCCACCGGCACCATCGCCGTGAGCGGCACCGCCTCCGCGCCCATCACGCTCGACGGCACAGGCCGCGGCATCATCGAGCCCACGCTCATCAAGTCAGCGCACGGCCTGGGCGCGAGCATCAGGTTCGGCCGCAGCGATCAGGCCGAAACGGCAGATGTGACGGCCAGCTTCGAGTGCAAGCTCGACACGACGTCGCTCCGCCAGGACGTGGATGACGGCCTCTACGAGGACTGGACGTTCTCGCTGAAGGGCTACCGGATGTTGAAGCCGCTCCCCAGCTTGGAGAATGGCCAGGTCGTCTGGAAGGGCAAGCCCGTGGACAGCACGGGCAGCATCAATGAGAAGCTGCCGCCGGGGTACAACGTCAGTGTCAGCGCGGTGTTCGAGGTGACCGTGACCCTGCGGTCGAGTAAGGACGGCAAGGTCTGGTGGACCAAGGTCCTCGAGGGTGAGGTCCACCTCGGCGGCGTCAGCGCTGCCCACCACTGAGGCCGCTGGAGGCAACGTTATGACTTGCCGAACCGAGGTCGCGAGCCTCCTGGCATGGCTGTTGGCCGCAGCGGCCGGAGCGGGGGAGCCGGGTGACTTGCCCCACGTCCCCGCACTTGCCTGGGAGCCGCGGTCCGACTGGGTGAGCGTGAAGGGTCTGGGGGCCGTCGGCGATGGCGTGGCCGACGACACGGCGGCCATCCAGAAGGCCCTCGACGGCGTCCGCGAAGGCTCCACCATCTACTTCCCCGCCGGCACCTATCGCGTGACGAACACCGTTTCGATGAAAGGCCCGCACTGCGGCGTCACGCTCATCGGCCACGGGCGCGACACGCGCCTTGTGTGGGACGGCGCGGCCGGCGGCGCCCTGATGGGCGACGACGGCTTCGCCGAGACACGCTTCGTCGGCCTCACGCTCGACGGGCGCGGCAAGGCCGCCGTCGACTTCCTCCACCACTCCGACCGCCGCTTCGAGACCGAGGTGCGCCACATCCACATGGCCTTCCTCGGCTTCACCGAGGCAGGCGTCTTCGCAGACCCCAAGGACAAGTTCGCCCTCGCCGAGACCAGCTTCGAAAACTGCCTCTTCGACGCCTGCCGCAGAGGCGTGTCCTTCACCAGCTTCAACGACTACAACTACACCTTCGACGGCTGCGAGTTCCGCCGCTGCGGCATCGCCATCGAGTGCAAGCACGGCAACTTCTACGCCCGAAACTCCCACTTCGAGGGCAGCACCGATGTGGACATCCTCTCGGCCCCCGAGCACGGCAGCAGCGTGCGGCGGTGCACCTCGGTCGGCTCGCGCCAGTTCCTCCGCTACGCCAACCCCGTCTCCCCGATGACCCTCCAGGACTGCCACGTCGCCGCCTGGACCGGCCCCGACGGCGCGGTGTCCCTCAGCGGTGCGCCCGTGATGATCTTCGACTGCGTCTTCACCCACCCACCCGACAAGGAGCCGCCCATCCGCGTCCACAAGGCCGGCCAGCAGCTCATCGTCTCCGAGAACCACGCCGAGGGCAGCCCCGCCCTCGTGGGGCCGGAGGGCAGGGCCAAGCTCTCCGTCATCCCCGCCGGCCAGCGCAAGGGCGCCATCCGCTCCGCCCAGCAGCGCTTCCTGAAGGACAACGTGCGCATCCCAGCGAAGGTATTCGACGCGAGGCGCGACTTCGGCGCGAAGGGCGACGGCCAGGCTGACGACACAGCGGCCATTCAGAGGGCCATTGACGCCGCCCGCGCCCACGGCAAGGCCGCCATCGCCTACCTGCCCCTCGGCACCTACAAGATCACCGACACCCTTCGCATCACCGGCGCCGACTACTACGTCGGCGGCAGCGGCTTCCGCAGCCAGCTCCTCTGGCGCGGCCCCGATGGCGGCACCATCCTCGCCATCCACGACCCCCAGGACGTCACGCTCGAACACCTCGCCGTCGGCAACCACGACTCAGGGCAGATGAACAACGCCATTGACATCCATCAGACCGGCTCAGACGCGCCCTCGCGGATGACCTACGATGGCGTGTTCGTCTATGGCATGTACCAGAAGCAGCCCTTCCGCAAGGGCCTGCGCCTCGAGGGCCTGGGCGAGAAGGCCGTCGTCCTCATGCCCCACGTCCAGGGCAACCTGCGCATCGTGGACTCCGCCCGCGCCACCATCCTGGCGGGGATGACGTTCGAAGGCTCCGTCGTCGTCGAGGGCAAGGACGCGCGCCGCACCGGCCTCCTCGGCTTTCTCACACGCCTCTCCACCCTCACCACCCACGGCCTCTACGTCCGCGGCAACCACAGCATCGTGATGAGCGACTTCTACGTCGAGCAGGCCGACAATGGCTTCGTCCTCGAAGGCGCCCCCGGCGACCCCGAGGGCCGCGTCACCATTCAAGGAGCCAAGACCCAATTCACCATCCGCAAGGACGCCCCAGCCGAAGGCACGGCGATGGACCTCCGCAACTACGCAGGCGAAGTGTTCCTCGGCCACAACCAGTTCTACTGCGAGCCCGAGGCCGTGCGCATCGCCCACAAGGGCGAGAGGCCGCTCCACCTCTTCCTCCTGGCCGACTTCTTCTACAACACCCGCCTCGACGTGCGGATGGCCCCCGCCGCCCGCCTCACCCTCCTCGGCTGCGAAGCCGTAGGCCCCATTGACAAGGCCACCATCCACCCCGCCCGCTGGAGGCCAGAGAACAGCGGTGCCCCCGACGCCCTTGCCGCCGTAGCCCGTGCCCTCGACGACCTCCGCCGCCTCGGCGAGGCCGACCTGGCCCTCACCCACCCAAGTTCCCCTTGAAGCCCATTGAGCCCTCTGCTAGAATACCGGTCGTGGGTGCGGCGGCTAGGAGCCCGTCGGGCCTTATCCCGGCGCCCGTAGCTCAGATGGACAGAGCATCGGATTTCTAATCGCCTGCCGAGCCGATGCTAAACACAGAGTCAGCAACGACTTAGAGCGCGGCGGAAAAGCCAGTACAGCACGGGGTACAGTATCCAGCCCCGCCGAATCCACTCGCAAGCCCATTCCCCTCTTGAACGTGCCGCCCCATCTTGCCGACGCGGTGAGCGAGCTTGTGAGCGCGTTGGTCGAGGGCGCAAGCGATCCCGAGCGGGGGAAGCTCGACAGCCGAATCGCCAGTGCCGCCTGGCGATTGGCCCGCGAGCGACGGCGCCTTGCGAGGGCGTAGCGGAGCGACACCCACCCACGGGCGGTCCCTGACCACGGGGCCGCCCGTTCCATGCGTGGCATCCAGGAAGCCGCCAGAGGCTATAGGAGCGACGCGCGACGCCTCGCTTGACCACTGGCACCTTGCCGCGTCCCACGTGGCTGCTACCGCCCCCTCACGACGCCCACCTTGCCCCAAGTGCCCCGCCAGGGCGTCCAGCAAGGCCACTGTGGGGGCGTCGGGCGCGGGCGAGGGCCACTGGTGCCTTGCAGTCAGGGGAGAGGCCACGGCGGGCAGGGCAGCAAGTGGCCCGCTTGTGGCCGGCGGGGACGGACCGGTCTGGGTCAGGTTGCAGTCAGTGGGGAAGGGCTGGGGCGGGTGTTGGCGGGTGCGAGGGCGGGGCCGGCGGGTGAGCCGCAACCCACCCGCCGGCGTGTCTGTGTCTGGCGTGGTCAGGACTTCCGGCCGTTCTTCCCCTTGCCGTGTGGCTTCGCTTCGGGGAAGCCGGCCCGCTCCAGGCCCTCTTGGAGCATCTGGCGGCAGACGTGGCTCAGGTTCGGGGTGGAGTAGGCGGTTGCCTGGGCTTTGGTGAACGCCTCAAGCCGGTCGAACAACTCGGTCGGCATC
>VGYV01000716.1 GCA_016872855.1 Planctomycetota bacterium | reverse complement strand
GACGGAGAGGTCGTCGGTGCTGCCGCGCTGCTGGGCGAGCATGATGAGGCCGCGGCAGGCGTGGGAGAGCTTGCGGACCTTGCGGAGGATGGCGAGGACCTCGGCGTCGGTGACGAGGCCGTCGCCGCAGATGCCGTCGGAGCAGAGGACGAAGCAGTCGCCGAGTTCGACGTCGCCGATGAAGCTCTCGACGGTGACGGAGTGGCTGGTTCCGAGCATGTTGAGGACGACGCTGGCGTGTTCGGAGCCGCCGAGGGCTTCCTTGGCGCTGTGGGGTTCGGTGCGGAGGACGATGGTGCCGCTGCGGATGAGGTAGGTGCGGGAGTCGCCGACGTGGCCGAGGAGGAAGCGGTTGCCGTGGACGACGAGTGCGTCGAGGGTGCTGCCCATGTGGCGGCCTGAGCTGACGGCGAGTTGGTAGAGCTCGCGATGGATGGCGTCCACGACGTAGCGGACGACGAGGCGTGGGTCGGAGCCGTCGAGGCCGAGCTCGCCGGCGAGGGCGTTGTAGGGTCGGGCGGCGAAGCGCTCGGCGAGGCGGGCGACGACGAGGCGGCTCGCCTCGTCGCCGGCGATGCCGCCGCCCATGCCGTCGGCCACGGCGAGGACGGCGGTGGCGTCGGTGTGGGCTGGGAGGGTTCCGCCGCGGATGTGGGCACAGACGGAGTCCTCGTTGACGACCTTGCGGGCTCTTGTGCCCTTCTCGGTGGCGAAGGCGCAGTCGAAGGCGA
The DNA here is from genome assembly GCA_016872855.1 of Planctomycetota bacterium. Lineage (GTDB taxonomy): Bacteria > Planctomycetota > PUPC01 > DSUN01 > DSUN01 > DSUN01. The sequence continues at coordinate 3,491 of VGYV01000716.1, read as the reverse complement.
TGTCGGCCAGTGGCTCTGCCATCATGTAGCCTCCCCTGTCGGCCTCGCGGGTTTTTCCGCGGGGCTGGGCGCGGGGATGCGGGGATGGTCAGGCCGGGCGCCCCGGCGTCGGGGCTGGGGCGCCCGGACGGGGGTTCAAGCGCTTGCCGGGGCCAGCTCTCCCGGGGCGCCGGTGATGATGACCCGGAACTCGGTCTTGCCGACCCGCAGGACGTCGCCGTCCTGGAGCGGGACCTTGCCGGCTTTCAGGACTTCGATTGGGACGCCGTCGCGGACGACGAAGGTGCCGTTCGCGGAGGCCATGTCAATGACAATGAGCGAGCCTGCCTCTTCGAAGAAGCAGCAGTGCTCGCGGGAGATGGCGTCGTCCTCGGGGATGGCGATTTCGCAGTCGGAGGTCCTGCCGATTTTGACGCGCTTCTGGTTGCCGCGGATGCCAGTGGTGTGGATGGGCTCGTAGCGGCCGGGGTGCTGGCCGTTGATCTGTTGGATGGCGTAGAGGACGCGGGGCACCTCCTTGAGGATTTGGGTTTCGTCCTTGTCGGGGACGAGGATGGGCGCGGGCCTGGCCTCGCCGCGGCGGGCATCCTCAAGCCCCTTCTGGAGGTCCTGGATCTGCTTCATCGCCTGCTGGAGCGCCTCTTCCCGCTTCCTCATCTCCTCGGCCCACCGCTGGTCCTGCACACACACGGGGCAGACGTTGGAGTCTGGCGGGAGTGCGACGGCGGGGTGCCTTGGGCAGAAGCGTGTGGAGGGGAGGAGTGCGTAGATGAAGAGGCCGATGAGGCCGATGAGTGGGATGGCGCCGAAGATGGCCCATCCCGCGGCCGAGCGCCCCTTGCGCCTGGCGTCGCGCGCGATCCAGATGGCGATGAAGACGTGGAGGGCGACGATGAGGACGCCCAGGACGATCAGGATGGCGATGATGACGCCCCCAGGGATGCCCTGCTCTGCTGCCTCCGTCGCCGTTGCGGTGGTGGGCTCCACGGGTATGTCCGTGGCCGCCTGCCCCATTGCGACTGACATCACCAACCGTGCGAGATTCAGCATTCTCGGTCTCCTCCTTTTCCTGTGGCCGAGCGAGCGGCCACGAAGTTCGGGACTGGCCAAGCGGGCGACGGCGCCCGGGCACGCTACCTGTACCAGAGCTCCTCCACCGTGGGGGCCTTGGCCACTCGGACGGTGAACATGACGCCGCCGATGAGAAGGATGTCGCCGTCGCGGATGTACATCTTGCCGCGGACACGCTGGGGACGCATTCTGCCACAGATGGCGAAGGTGCCTTCCCGCGAGTCGAGGTCGCAGACGTAGAGGTTGCCGTTCTCGTCCTCACCCAGGCGGCAGTGGTGGTGAGAAACTGAGGGGTCGCCGGTGATGACGATGCGGCAGTCGCCCTCCCGCCCGATGTCGTTGGTGATCGGGCGGCCGAACGGGTCGCGGAACTCGAGCTGCTCGGTCCGCCCGTTCTCACGTCCACCCATCTGCTGGAGGGACACTCTGGGAGCAGGGGGTCTGATGACCTGGGTGTCCCGCGTTTCGCCGCCGCCGTGCGAGGCCGCCGCATAGCGGCCGGCAGGGGCAGGGCTGGTGTAGACGGTGGTGGGACCGGCGCCGGGGCCGACCTGGGATGGGCTGGGGTAGGCGGTCGCCGGAACCCCGCCGGGGCCGGCGGGAGCCCCCGCCCTCGGTGGCGTGCCATAAGGCATAGCCGCTCCTCCTCTCACTGGTCCCGCGGGGGTGCTTGAAGGGAAAGCAACTCCTGGTGAGGGGCTTGGGCGCGCGGGAGCTCCGCCCACAGCCCTCTGCCCATCGAGAGCGGCTATCACCTGCTTCGAGTTGAGCATCACCAGGAGCACGATCGGGTAAGCTATCATGATAAGGCAGATCAGCATGAGAAAGATCGCCGGGACGACCAGGCCCGCAGCAAGGGCCAGGATCGCGAACAGCATGAGAACCAGCCCGAGGACCAGTTCGAGGATGGCCCACACGATGGAGACGATGCGGCCCCAGCTCCTGTACTTGACGAGTCCGATGCCACCAACGAGAAGGAGGGCGCCGCTGGCAAAGCCAAGGAACAGGAAGATGAGGAAGACCGCCAGGGCAACGCCGGGCACCGGCACTGGGGTCTCGCCGACCGCCAAGAGCACAGAGAGTGCCCAGACTAGGCACCCCGCGAGCTGAAGCCCGCCGAGAACGATGTTTGCGGTGCCGAGGCCGAAGGGCACTTTGGTGGTGGTTGGTTGGCTCATTTCTTCTCCTCCACAGTCAGGTTTCCGAGCGGATGGTCGCGCCCGAGACTCGGGTCAGCCTTGACGGCCCTCAGGCACCACTTGACACCCTCGTCCCACTTGCCTAGCCGAAGGTACAAGGTCTGCCCGCAGTAGTCGCAGGCGCGCGCGAACTCCTTCTCAGGCAGGGTCTTCGCGGCGACCGCTTGCTTACACAACTCGACGATCTCCTTCGGGTCTCCTTTGCTGTCTTTGAATAGGGACTGGGCCAGGGAGAACTTGAGCCGCGCGTCGTCGGGGGCGAAGCGGAGGGCCGCGCGGAACCACTCGGCTGCGAGGGAGTAGCTTCCGAGTTCGTAGTAGGCCTGCGCAACGAGCGCGGCAAGCGCTGGCCGGTTCTTCGCAAGCGGTCCCAGAAGCCGCACAGCTTCCTCGAAGGCTGCCTTCCTGGCGGCGCCGATGGCGGCCATGCCCTCGTCGAAGTGCTGGCGGCCGAGCTGTTCCTGGGCGTCGATGTTGGCGGGGTCGGTCTTGATGGCCGCGCGGAATGCCTCCTTGGCCTCTTCGGGGCGCTTCTGGTCAAGCCAGAGGCGAGCCTGGGCGAGGTAGCAGGCGGACAGTTCGGCGTTGGTGGGATCGATTTCAGCGGCCCGCCGAAGCGCCCGCCCGGCGTCCTCGGGCCGCTTCAGGTCGAGCCAGCAGCGGGCCAGGTCGAGATAGCAGCCCGGCAGGCTGCGGTTGGCGCGCTCGACCTGGAGGAGCCGCTCGAGCGCCTGCTCGGCCTCCTCGGGGCGTTTGAGGGCGAGGCAGGAGCGGGCGATGGCAAGATAGCACTCGACCGCGCTCGGGCCGAAGTCCGCCTCGGAGTCGCGCAGGGCCTTCACGCCCTCTTCGAGGAGGCCGCGCTTCTGGGCTTCGGCGGGGGCTCTCTGGGCGAGGCCGACCAGCGAGAGGCCGAGCCTCCAACGCAGCCGCCCCGGCTCGGCGACCTTCTTCTTGTCGAGGAGCGTCAGCGCGCCCTCGCACGTCTTGCGGGCGCCTTCGAAGTTGGCCGCGGCGCGCTGCCGGTCCGCGTCGGCGAGCATGAGTTCGAGGTACTGCTGTAGGATTGCGGCGGCATCTTCGTCCCGGATGAACTCCTTCTTAGGCTGCACCTTGGCGGGGTCTCGGATGAAAGTCTCGACTCTCGCCAGGTAGCCTTGCCGGAGGGCCGCATCATCGGGCTTCTGGGTCATCAGGCCCAGCGCGGCCCTCAGCTCGGGC
>VGYV01000715.1 GCA_016872855.1 Planctomycetota bacterium | reverse complement strand
TCTACCCATCAGCTCTGTGTTGACAGAGTACTAGGGAAGCTAGGGAAGCTGGCACATGTGGCGGGCGCCACCCGTTGCAACACAATCTGTAGGGGGGCAAGGCCACGCTTGCTTGTCGGGGGGGGGCGGCAGACGGCGAGGGCGCGGCGTAGGTGCTGATGTGGCAAGACGTTATGGCGATGGCTCCGCTTCGGGCAACCGCTCATGCGGGCGGGAGCTTCTCAATGTCGGCGATCTTCTTGAGGCGGCGGGTGTGGCGACCGCCATCGAAGGGGGTCGAGACGAAGCGGCGGACCACCTGGTCAATCATGCGCTCGTCGAGCACGCGGCTGCCGAAGCAGAGGACGTTGGCGTCGTTGTGGCGGCGTGCCATTTCGGCGGTGTAATCGCTGTGGCACAGTGCGGCGCGGATACCTGGCACCTTGTTGGCGGTGATGGACATGCCCAGGCCCGTGCCGCAGCAGAGGACCCCCAGGTCGGCCTGCCGCGTGGCGACGCGGTGGGCGACCTCGGCGGCGTAGTCGGGGTAGTCGCACGAGGCGTCGCTGTGGGTCCCCATGTCCTCGACCTCGCAGCCGAGCTGCCTGAGGGTCTCGATGGCGTGGAGCTTGCCCGGATAGCCCGCGTGGTCGGAGCCGACGGCGACTTTCACAACACTGCCTCCTTCAGCCCACGAAGTGGGCGAGCCAGCCGTAGCCCAGGGCGACCGAAGGGAGCCCTGGGAACCGGGCGGCCCAGCGCATGAGCCCCTGAAAGGGGCGATTCATGGCCTCTGAATCGCCCCCATTCGGGGGCTCCCCTGGGGGCGTGGCCTACCCAGGGCTCCCTTCGGTCGCCCTGGGCTACGCTCGGTCGCCCCCATTCGGGGGCTACACTCGTGGCAATGCCCGTGCCGGCACCATCATACCACGCCGCTCACTCCTCTCCCACCACTTCGATGCCGCAGAGGACCGGCTCGGAGAGGCTCGCGCCTGGGAGGGGGGCGAGGGCGATGCGGAGTTCGTCCAGGACCTCGACGGCCTTGAACTCGGCGACGAGCGGGCGGCGGGGGCCGCCCGCCTCGCGGGCGATGTCGAGAGATTCGATGAGGCATTGGTCCTGGAGCGAGACGGAGAAGAGGCGCTTGCCGGGAGGGGCGTCATCGGGCTCGACGAAGTGGAGGCGGACGGTGTAGCAGCGGGGAGGGGACTTGGGGCGCGTGGCGCGCGCGCGCCAGCGGCTGAGGACTGTGGGGTGCTCGCGCCGCCACTTGACGAGGCGGCTGGCCAGGGTGATCCTGAGGGACTGGATGCCCTTTGCGCCAGAGGCGGAGACCCAGGGGATTGCAGATTGCAGATTGCAGATTGCAGATTGCGGATTGGGGGCCTGAGGGGGGAGGACCCAGGAGGAGTGGTGTGTGAACCACTGCGGTTCCTCGGGCTCGATGAGGACTGGGACGCTCGGGGAAGGGCCGCCGACGCTTGGGAAGTCGAGCCAGAGGGTGCCGCGGTCGTCCAGGCGGTCGCCTGGTGCGGCGAGGTTGATGCCCACGCGGCGGATCGGCTCGTCGCTCCGCTTCAGGCGGTTGAAGGTCCAGGTCTCGACCTCGGGGGTGTGGATGAGGGCGAGGGATGTCTGGTTCTGGTAGCTGCACGTGCAGGTGCGGGTGTAGTCGGGCGCGTTGAGGAGTCCACCCGCTGGGACGAGGTTGGAGGTGCAACTGGAGCGGAAGCCGCCGAAGTTGCCCGTGCCGCCGTCGCGTGCGAGGTCGTAGTAGCCTGCGGCGGCGGAGCGGAAGGTGAGGAGATGCTGTGCGCCGACGGCGGTGCCGCAGCCGTACTGGCGGGCGAACGTCCAGGGCATTTCCTCGCCCGTGAGCGGGTGGGGGCGAGTGCAGGGCTCGCCCGTCAGGAGGTCGAAGGCTGGCCCCTGGGCGATGATGGTGTCGCCGTGGAGCATGATCGGGCCCTCGTACTTGTGGGGCTGGTCCCACAGCACGGCGCCGTCCACGCCCTGGTAGGCGATAAGGCGGCTGGTGGGCTCGGGGAGCGTGTCGCGCGAGGCGCGGCCCGCCTGGACCAGCACGTCGTGCTCGCGGGAGTAGGCGAGCCAGGTGCCGAACACGTCGCGGTCAGTGCTCCACACCGTGGTGCCCTTGCGGAGGTCGAGGGCGTGGAGCAGGAACTTCGGCTTGGCCTTGCTCTGGGACTTGTCGAGGCGCCAGGAGCGGACGATGCCCTCGGGCAGGCGGTCAATGCAGAAGAGCTTGCCGCGTCCGATGCAGATGGCGTTGTGGAGGAAGCCGTCGCGGGCCTCGCGGGTCCAGAGCACCTTGCCGGTGTGGCGGTCGAGTGCGACGAGCCAGCGGCTGGCCGTGCCGGCGTAGACGCTGGGCTTGCCGGCCAGGACCCCCTTGCGTGGGAGGAGGGGGCAGTGTTCTTCCAGGAGCAGGCGGTTCAGCCGCTTGAGCTCGCGCCTGGGCTTCACCACGGTGGCCTCGGGGTCGGGGGTCTCGGGCTGGGCGGCCTTCGCCTGGCGCTTGCCGAGGTCCCTGATGGCGTTCTCGAGCGACCTGGCGCGCGAGGAGGGCGCCGCGGGCAGCTTGGCGGAAAGGGCCGCGTCGGCGAGCAGGAGGTTGAGGTTGCGTGCCAGCCACTCGGCGGGGCGCTCCTTGCGTTCCATGGGCCGCGGGGTGAAGCCGCGAAGGGCGGCTAGCCAGCCCCTCAACTCCTCGACTTCTTCCTTGCTGGCTTTGCCGAACTCGTCGGGGGAGAACTCCGGGTCGCTCTCGAAGTCGGTTGGCGAGGTGCCTGCCACCAGCACGTCGTCGGCCAGGGTCACGAAGCTCCAGGAGAGGAGGCCCTCGCCGCCGCCGAGGCGTGGGAGGGCGAACTCGGCGAGGCGTTCGCCCGTGGCGGGGTCGAGGCGCAGGCACGCCTTGCCGTAGGCCACGTAGATGCCGTCGGGGGCGGAGACATAGTTGCTGCCCAGCGCGTTCGCGCCTGGCTGGTGCTCCGTGTTGTCGTAGGCCTCGCCGAGGCCGGGGAGGCTCACGTCCCACAGCACGCGCCCCGTGTAGATGTCCATCGCCCGCAGGTTGTCGGGGCCTTCGATGAAGAGCCGGCCGTCCACCACGTGTGGAATCGGGCCGTGGCCGTGGCGCGGCAGGACCCGCTCGTTGGAGGAGCCGCCGAACCAAAGGATGCCGAGTGGGAGCTTGACTCGCTCGTCGCGCGAGACGCGGGTGTTGGACGGGTCGGCGTTCTGATGCGTCCAGTCGGCGGCGCCGGGCAACGCGCCCACGCGGGTGAGGAGGGTGAAGCCTGCCTTGCGGGTGACGGCGGCCCGTTCGATGCCCGCTTGTGAGAGCGCCTCGTGCTCCGCGGCAGAGAGCGGAAGGCAGGCCGCGCCGCCATAGGGACGAAGGGACTCGAAGGACTTCTTCAGGAGTGCGGAGTCGGTCGCCCGCTCAGAGGTCAGCAGGCTGGCAAAGTAGGGAGGCAGTGAGAGGGTGAGGGGGTCGCCGACGCGGAGGGCGACTCGGCGGCCCAGGAGGCCGGCCTGGTCGAGGCGGCGTCGGATGGCCGCGACCTTATCGGCGTCGGGGTCGAGGGCGATGACTTTGAGGCGCGAGCGCCGGGCGAGTTCCTCGGCCAAGCGGCCAGTGCGGAGGCCGAGGACCAGGGCGTAGCCGTCGGCGACCCCCGTCGCCTCCAGCACGCCGCCCGCCAACTGGCTCCACTCATCGTGCGGGGGGGCGGCTGGGAGCGGGGCCGCGGTCCCGGTGGTGCGCGCGCCGGCGAGCTCCAGCTCGAACTTCGGGAGGTCGGGGCGCGGGAGCCTCACGAGCAACTCGACCGCGAGCGCGTTCGCGCCCGCCAACAGGAGGGCAGGGTCCACCTCCACGGCCTGTCGGGCCTCCTCGGGCGCGCGGTCGGAGACCAGCGTGAGGTAGCCCCCTGGGGCAGGGAAGCGGCGGCGCCAGACCTCTGTGCCGTTCAGGTAAGCCACCGCGGCCTCCTCGGAGCGGACGTCGAGCCTGAGCGTCTGGAAGCGCGCCCCCGCAGGAGCCTGGAACGTGTGGCGGAAGTAGACGGGTGCCAGGCGCTTCCTGGGGCGCGGCGCGTCGTCATCTGCCCCCTCCAACTCGTCCACCTCCGGCAGCTCAGGCGAGCCGTTGGACCAGCGGCGGTCGTCGTAGCCGGGCGAGCGCCAGGCGGGGGGAAGCTCGGCACCGCTGTCGT
>VGYV01000714.1 GCA_016872855.1 Planctomycetota bacterium | reverse complement strand
CTGGCTCGGCCTCGACCTTGCGGAAGTTGGGCAACTGGACGGTGAGGAAGTAGAAGTCGTCCTGCGCCCAGGCCTTGCGCCAGCTCGTGATCATGGCGGGGAGGAGCTTGCGGTACTGGTAGGCCCTGCCTGCATTGGCCTCGCCCTGATACCAGATGGCGCCCTTGGTGGCCAGGGGCACGAGCGGGGCGATCATCGCGTTGTAGAGGCCGGCGGGCATGTGCGGGGAGTTGGGGCCGGCGGGGGGGCGAGGCCCCTGCGATGGCTGCTTGCCCTTGGCCTTGGCCTCCTTGGCGGCCTCCTTCCACTTGGCAAGCTGTTCTTCGTAGCGCTTCTGGGCGGCTGGAAGGTTGGCGAGCGTCTGCTTCCAGCGGTCGAGGATGGGCTGGAAATCCTTGTCAGCTTCGAGGGCAGAGCGCTCGGTCCAGGCCTCGCAGGGCGTGCCGCCCCAGGAGGTGTTGATGAGGCCGATGGGCACGCCGAGGGCCTTGTGCATCTCGCGGCCGAAATAGTAGGCCGCGCCGGAGAAGCCGGGCACGGTCTCGGGCTTGCACTCGTCCCACGTCCCCTCGCAATTCGCCTGCGGGGTCTCGGCGACCGTGCGCTTGACGGTGAAGAGGCGAATCCTGGGATACTTCGCCTCGGCTGCTTCCTTCTCGGCGTTCGAGCAGCGGTTCACCGTCATGCCCATATTGGACTGGCCGGAGCAGACCCACACGTCGCCGATGAGGACGTTGGTGAGCTTGAGCGTGTTCCTGCCCTGGATCGCCACCTCAACGGGGCCGCCCTCCGCGAGCGGCTTGAGGTCAACTCGCCACTTGCCGGCGGCGTCGGCCTTGGCCGTGGCCTTCTGGTCGCCGACGGACACCGTGACCTCCTCGCCGGGGTCGGCCGTGCCCCACACGGGCACCTTGACGCCGCGCTGGAGGACCATGTTGCTGCCGAAGACGGCGGGCAGCTTCACGTCGGCCAGGGCCGAGCCGACGAGCAGCACGAGAGCAACAACGACGAGACCCCTTCTTCTCACAGCCGTTCTCCTTCAGGAAATGGCGACGCCTTGGGACTTGAGCGAGGACTGCAACTCCTTGATGTCCACCTGCCGCGGTGGCGTGCCGTGTTTGACGCAGAGAGCAGCGGCGGTGCCGGCGGCCTGGCCGAGGGTCATCATCGTGCGTGAGAGGCGGCATGAGGAGGCAGCGATGTGGCTGAAACTGGCCGCACGGCTGGCTATCATAAGGTTCGCCACGCCCCGTGGCAACAGGCAGCGGTAGGGGATGCCATAGGGGCCGTTGGGCACCTCGTAGAGGCGGCCCTTGCGGCCGTGGATGTCCACGGCGTGGTCGGAGATGGCGATGAGGTCGGGGTGCTTCTGGCCCCGGAGGCCGGCCTGGCAGTCGTGCTCGGTGAGCACGGCTTCGCCCAGGATGCGGCGGGTCTCGCGCACGCCCAGGCGGGGGGCGATGCCGGTGACAGCCCACGTGCCGTAGCCCGTGTCGCGGACGAAGCGGGTCCAGTGGCCGCCCTCCTTCGGGTCGAGGGTCTGGAGCCAGTGGAAGTGTTCAGCCACGCGGCGGTAGGCCTCGGCCATCATGCGGCTGTAGTCCAGGTGCAGCAGGGCGTTGCCGTCAATCATCCCCACGGCGTTCAGGAGGTGGTCGCCGTTGGGCATGACCACGATGTGCACGGGCCGAGGGCAGAGGCCGGGCTTGACGCCAGGGGGCAGGTGCGGCTTCTGCTTCACGCCCGTGTCGGTGATGCGGTAGACGAGCGTGCAGGCGTTGAGGGCGGCCTCGTCGGCTGTTTCGGGCGCACTGGGCTCGTTGTAGCGGTTCTTGGGGTCCTCGCCGAGGTGGAACGCGCAGCCCGCGTCGGCGCACAGGTCGCCGTCGGCCGTGCAGTCAATGAACAGGTCGGCCTCGATGGTGAGGCGCTTGCCGTGGAACCAGGCCTCGATGGCCGCGATGCGGTTGCCCTCGACGCGCGCCTTGCAGAAGGTCGTGCCCACGAGCACTCGGCAGCGCCCCGTGGCGGCGAGCGCAGCGTTGGCGGCGAGCACAAGGGCGCGCGGCTCGAAGGGCAGGGCGCAGCCGCCGCGGCGCGGCGAGCCCTTAGCGTAGTCGGGCACCGACACCGCCGACGGGTCGAGCTTCATCGCGTCGTACAGCTCGCGGGGAATGCCGTCGGCGCCGGAGCACGGCTCCCAGGTGTGGACCCAGGCCAGGGTCATCGTGCCGCCGAGGACGGCCTCGCGCTCGACGAGCAGCACGTCCGCCCCGCCGCGTGCGGCGGCGAGGGCGGCCCCGATGCCTCCGCTGCCGCCGCCGACCACGCACACCTGCGCTCGAAGGCGCTCCTGTGGGGCATCGGCTCCCAGAGCCGCGCCCGCCGCGCCGGCCAGCAGGGCCTTCCCCATCGCTCTCCTGCCCATGATCATCGCTCTCTGGCCCCCGCGGCCGAATCTGGCATCTGGCACCTGGAATCCGGGATGCCAGGCAAGCTTGCGCTCGCCTGGGCGCCCACCCCCTGGAAGATGTCAATCTTCCGCCACGCCTCGCTTGCGAAGCGCCAGAGCAGGATGAGGCCGACGACGGCGACCTGGGCCGCCGCAGCAATCCAGGCGCCCACGTAGCCCCAGCCGAGCGTGCGGGTGAGCAGCAGTCCCAGCGGGAGCAGGAAGCCCCACGCCATGCCAATGCACACAACGGCCGGGAACCGCGTGTCGCCCGCGCCGCGCAGGGCGCCGATGGAGACGATCCAGATGGCGTCGAACGCCTGGTAGATGGCGGCCAGCATGAGCATCGTCTTCCCCGCACTCAGGATGGCCGCGCGGTCGGCCGCCAGCACCTTCGGGTCGCTGGACGCGAAGATGCTCATCAGGGGGCCGGGAAAGGCGACGAAGATCACGCCCATCGTGAACATGTAGGCCATCGCCAGCTTCAGCCCGAGGTAGGCCATGCGCTTCGCCGCGGCGATGTCCCTCCGCCCGATGTACTGCCCCACGAGCACGGTGATCCCCTTGTTCATGCCTACGGCGGGCATGAACGAGAGGGAGGTGATGGAGTGGACGGCGGTGTTGGCGGCCAGGACGTTTGGGCCGAGGCGCCCGATGAGGGCGTTGGTGAACACGGCCCAGCTCGCCACGTGGAGCATGAAGGTCAGCCCCGAGGGCGCGCCGATGGCCATGAGGCGCCAGAAGCGCGGCGCGTCGAAGCCGGGATGGCTCCGCGTGCGGAACTCCTCGTGCATGGGCCGCGACAGGAAGACGAGCAGGAGGAGCAGCACCTGGAGGTAGCTGGCCGCCACGGTGGCGATGGCGGCCCCCGCGATGCCCATCTCGGGGAAGCCGAACTTCCCGTAGATCAGCGCGTAGTCCGCCCCTGCGTTGAACACGTTGGCCACGAGCGCCACCCACATCGGGATGGTTGGCCGGCCGATGCCCTGGAAGAAGGACGACAGGGAGGCATAGGCCGCCGACCCTGCCACGTGGGCCATCCGCAGGCCGAAGTAGACGGCGGCCGGCCCCTCGACCCTAGCGTCGAGGCCGAACACGCCGAACACCCACGCTGGGGCCAGCATCAGCGGCACCACCGCGGCCTGGGCCACAAGGCCGAAGTACAGGCCCTGCCAGGTGTAGCGGGCGCACTCCTCGCGCTCCCCGCGGCCGACGCACTGCGACACGAACGTGCTCGTGCAGTTCATCGCCCCGAAGATGAAGGCGGCGACGACGAATGCCATGACGCCGGCCGCGCCCGACGCCGCGAGAGCGTAGGGGCTGTAATCGGCTAGCATCACGGTGTCCACCACCCCCATCAGCGTGTGCGAGGCCATCGCTACGATGACGGGCAGCGAGATGCCCAGCACCTCGCGCAGATCGCGCCAGGCGTCCAGAGGGGCGAGGGGCGCGCTCGGAGGGTCGGCGGCGGCTCCGGGGGACGAACTCATGCAACAGCCTTCCGTGGCCACGTCACCCCTCCCCGCGAGCCGCCACAGTAGCGCATTGCCCACCCCCAGGCAAGCGCCGCTCGTGTCGGGTCCGCGCAATCCCTCCTCGGGGAGCGCGGATCCGGGTTGCTCGGAGGACCTTGCCCCCATCGGGGTCGCGCCGGGCGCTCAAGTGATGCCCTGCTCGAGTGCGCCGCGGGGAACAACATTACGGAGTTGTTCAACTCTGCAATGTTGCTCGCAGACGGCTTGGGCACCGGCACGCGCGGCGGCTCTGAGCGGT
>VGYV01000713.1 GCA_016872855.1 Planctomycetota bacterium | reverse complement strand
GCACCCACGAGTGGTCCTCCTGGCGGGGACTAGTGTGACGGGGAGTTCGCCTCTCAATTCGTTTCTGGACAGGTGTGCCACACTTGTTGGCGAAAGCGTACACAGAACGCCCGCCGGAGTCAAGGGGCTGTCAAGTTTCTTTTCCATGGTTCTCCGGTCCCACGGAGACATGCGGGTCCCTGCAAAGGGCCCTCAAAAAATCCTTGACACTTGGGCCTCTTACCATTATAATACAGTGTTTTGGCCTCATGTCAAGCTGGCACGGCCCGTGCCGGCGCTCGCGATTGCTCAACCCATAGGCGCTCTGGCCATTCTGCTGTCACCCGGGCTGAATGTCTCTCCAGCTCTCCTGAAGACGAGATGGCCGTTCCTGAGATCCCAAGGGGGCCGCACTCATGGTTGCCAAGCAGGCCTCCAGAGGCGTCCGCAGGGCAATGGGCGCTGGGAGCATCAGCCGGTCCGTCGAGGGCCCCGTACGACCCCAGGTTGTGCGGCACGGACTCGCCGAGGCATACCGCGAGATGGCCGCGGACAAGGCTCGCGAGGCCGAGGCACTCGAGTGGTGCGAGGGGCTTCTCGGAGATGTCGCCGATGAAGAGAGGTGAGGTCTGGGGGTGGAGTTCGGGCCGTCGGTTGGCGGCGAGACCCAGAAGCGGCGGCCCGCCGTGATCGTGAGCAACGACGCGGCCAACAAGTTCCTCAACCGAGTCCAGGTGGTCCCTCTCACGAGCAACGTGGCGAGGCTCTATCCCAACGAGGCATACGTGACGGTTGGGGGCAGACAGGCCAAGGCGATGGCCGACCAGCTCATGACCGCGAGCAAGCTGCGGTTCCTCAACCGGGTTGGTTCCATTTCACCGGGCGCGATGGACGATATCGCGAGGGCCATCAGGGTGCAGCTCGACCTGTGAGACGGGAAAGCGACCTGGGATCACCCGAATCTGCGCGAATCCAGGATGGCTGAACGCGAAACGCGAAACCCGAAACTCGAAACGCCTTCAGCGGCGGCGCTGATGGCCCTCGGCGAGCATTTCGCCGCGGGCTACTTTGAGGGGCCGGCCGCCTCGCCCATGCGGCGCTGGTCGTACGCGGTGCGGCGGCGGTTCGAGCGTAGGGCGCCCATGCCCTACGATGGCGGGCCGCTCTATCCCTGCGGGCCGTGCTATCCGCCCGATGAGAACCGCATCCTGGCGCCCAGCTACTCGTTCACCTGGAGCTACAACGATGCCGCGGTGGACGCGCGGCTGCGGGAGGGCGAAGCTCCCGCTGAGCCGTGCCAGGGGGACGCGCAGGACGGCTCGGCAGGAGCCTCGCCCTCCCACGTGCGAGAGACTCTGCTGGCCCTCCGTGAGACGATGCGCGCGGAGCGCGACAGGCTATGGGTCCTTCGCACGCCCCACACGGTGGGCGGCGCGGGCTACACCCACAGCATCCCCAACTACGCCCGAGTGCTGCGCGAGGGGCTGAATGAGCACGCCCGCCGCATCGCGACACGGCTTGAGAACACCAGCGACGAGGCGACGCGCGACCTCTGTCTCGGCCTCCAGGACGTCCTCGCCGGCATCCGCGCCTGGCACGCCAACCTGCTCGCGTGTCTGCGGCAGGGAGGACACAGGCTGGAAGCCTGTGCCACCACCCCCCTCCCTCTCAGGGAGGGGGAAGGGGGAGGGTTGCACCAAGGTGACACCCTCACCCTACCCTCTCCCTGGAAGGGAGAGGGAGGTGGCACAGGCATCTTGCCTGTGACGGAGCGCCTCATCCGCGCGCTGGAGCGGGTGCCCTTCGAGCCGGCCCGTGACTTCTTTGAGGCAGTCGTGGCCTACAACTTCGTCTACTACCTCGACGACTGCGACAACCCCGGCCGCGTGGACCAGGAGCTATTGCCTTACTACAGGGGCGAGGATGTAGCCGCAAGCGTCCCGCTTGCGGACGCCGACGAAAGGCGGGACGCTTCTCGCTCCGACCGCGACGAAGCTCTCGCCTTGCTCACGGCCTTCGCGGGAAACGTCCAGGCCAACTGGGGCTGGAGCGAGTCCATCGGCGGCACGACGCCCGACGGCGGCCCCGCCTACAACGATCTCACGCCGCTCTGCATCCAGGCCGCGCGTGGCAAGGCGAGACCGAGCCTTCAGCTCCGCGTCCGCAAGGACATGCCCGACGCGGTGTGGGACGCCGCGCTCGACCTCATCGCCTCTGGCAACGGCCTGCCCGCGCTCTACAACGAGGAGGGCTATCTTGCGGCGCTTCGCGAGGCCGGGCTCGGCATCTGCGACGAGGACCTGTCGCTCTGGAACGGCGGCGGCTGTACCGAGACGATGATTCACGGTTGCTCGAACGTCGGCTCGCTCGATGCCGGGCTCAACATGCCTCTTGTGCTAGTGGAGACCCTCGACAAGCATCTCGCCGCGGCGGCCAACTTCGACGGCCTGCTCACCGCAGTGAAGCACGACCTCGCCGTCGCCATCGGCGAGACCTGCGCCCTGGTGAGCATGGACCAGAGGATGAAGGCCCTCTATCGCCCCCAGCCGATGCGGAGCTTGCTCATTGACGACTGCATCGAGCGTGGGGTTGAGTTCAATGCCGGCGGCGCACGCTACCACTGGAGCGTCATCAACGTCGCCGGCCTCGGCAACGTGGCCGACTCACTCGCCGCCATCCGCGAGGTGGTCTTCGAGAAGCGCGAGAAGACGAGCGCCGAGTTGCTCGACACTCTCCATCGCAATTTCGAGGGCGAGGAGCCATTCCGCCGCCGCCTGGCCCATTGCCCGCGCTTTGGGAACAACAACCCGCGTGTGGACGACCTCGCCGCCGACATAGCGGAGTTCGTCTTCCGCCAGTTCCTCGGCCACAGGCCGTGGCGCGGCGGCTGCCCCGTTCGTAGTTCGGCCTTCAGGCGGTCTTCCGGCGCCGGCGGGGGGAACGAAGAGCCGCGTGAACGCGGAACTACGAACGTCGGCGGGAAGTTCCTCCCCTCCACCATCATGTTCGTCACCTTCGCCGATGCGGGAGCGAAGGTGGGCGCGACGCCCGACGGGCGAAGGGCAGGCGAGCCGATCGCCGATTCCGTCGGCCCGGTCCAGGGCCGCGACCGCAGCGGCGCGGCGGCGATGCTGGCCAGCGTGGCTCGGCTGCCGCTCCGCCTCGCCGCGGGCACGCCCATCCTCAACGCCCGCTTCGCCGAGTCGCTCTTCGACACGCCCGCCGGCCGCCGACGCCTCCGCGATCTCATCGAGACCTACTTCGAGCTGGGCGGACTCCAACTCCAGATCAACGTCGTGGACCAGGCGGTGCTCCGCGACGCCATCGCTCACCCCGAGCGCCACACCGACCTCGTCATCCGTGTCGGCGGCTACTCCGCCTTCTTCAACGACCTGCCGCTCGCCGTCAAACAGTCCATCCTTGACCGCACCGAGTACGCGCCCTGACGCGCGCGGACGCGCCTCCTCCCGCTCGGGTGGCAGACACGATGGGCCGAGCAGGACGGCGTCGCCCCAGCGAACGGCGTTCCGTAGTTGTTCAACTACGGAACACCTGTCAGCCGCCACGGGTGCTCCACAGCACGTGACGAGAGGTCCAGCAGAATCGTTCGACAGTTGCCGATGCGGACATACTACTCTGGCCACAAATCATGTAGCACCTCAGGCACGGTGCCCGAAGGGAGAGTCCTGTTTGGAGTGCGGCCTTCAGGCCGTATCTGGGCGTACGGGCTGAAGCCCGCACTCCGAACGCGCGCTACGTGATTTGTGGCCAGAGTAGTATGTCCTGTGGCGATGCGGCGGGGTTTGTGTCTCCTCGAAGAGGGTGGTAGAAGCCGTGTGGCTCACACGGCCCGAAGGACAGAGGAGACACTCATGGTGGAACAAACGGCAGACAGGAAGGCAGCTCAAGACCGCCGGCTGGGGCTGAAGTCTCGAGAGCATCTGCTGAAGGCTGAGGCCATCAAGGGGGCCGGGCTGAGTCCCCGGGAGGCCGAGATGCTGGTGGAGGAGGCCCGGGCGCAGGAGGGCCTGCTGAGCCAAGAGGACCTCGCACGCCTGCTGGGCTGCGGCGTGCGGACCATCCGCCGCGACGTGCGCGAGCTGCGGCTGCGCGGTGGCATCCACCTGGCCACCCGCGGGCAGGAGAAGGACATCGGCCGCACTCTCACCCACAAGCCCCTCATCATCCGCAAGCTCTTCCTCGAGGGCAAGAGCGTCGAGGCCGTCTGCCGACAGACACACCACAGCCCCGAAGCCGTCCATCG
>VGYV01000712.1 GCA_016872855.1 Planctomycetota bacterium | reverse complement strand
GCCGCGCCCTCGTGATGATCCTCGACGAGCCCCCCACCGCCCACGAGACCGCTCTGCTGAGCGAGGCCGCCCTGGCCGAGGACTGGAACCGCCCGGAGGAGGACGAAGCGTGGTCACACCTTCAGCCGGCGCGGTCGTCCTAGTCCCATTCCCCTTCTCTGATCTGTCACAGGCCAAGCTCCGGCCTGCCGTCGTTCTTGCCGATGCCGGCCGTGGGGACTGGATTCTCTGCCAGATCACCAGCAACCCCTACGGCGACCCCCGCGCGGTGCCTCTTGTGGACTCGGATTTCGCTTCCGGCTCCCTGCAACTTACAAGCTACGCCCGCCCCGCGAAGCTCTTCACGGCGAGTCGCGACCTCATGACGTCCACGGTCGGCCAGCTCCGCCCCGACGCCCTGGCGCGGATCATTGACCCGCTGGTCACGCTCCTCCGACCTCGTGCCAGGTAGCGGATCTTCGCTTCTGGAGGCGGTACAGCCCGGCCCGAGCCCTTCGGCGCCGAGCCGCCTTGCATTTCGGTGCAAGCGCCCGAGCGTTGACAGCCGAGCGGGACCGTCATACAATCGCTATCGCAAGCAGGGGGTTGAGAAGGCGTCCCCGAACCGCCGGAGTGTCGTGGAGGGCCTGACAGGCGT
The DNA here is from genome assembly GCA_016872855.1 of Planctomycetota bacterium. Classification (GTDB taxonomy): domain Bacteria; phylum Planctomycetota; class PUPC01; order DSUN01; family DSUN01; genus DSUN01. The sequence goes on along the minus strand of VGYV01000712.1, from coordinate 3,641 downwards.
GAAGCCAAGGAGATGCCGCAGTGGCGACAGGCCATTTCCCGTGTCGCGCCACAGTCGCCGATCGGAGGTAGGCAATGCGGTACCTGTGCACATGCGGGGAGCTCTTCCACGTCAGAGATGAGCAGCGCGGGCAGCGCGTGCCATGCCCTTCGTGCGGCGCGCATTGGCGAATACCAGAAGCGGAACATAGCACGGCGTCCAGTATCGTGGCTTCTGACCAGACGCCCCCCAAGTCATACCGCCTTGGGTGCTTCCGCGCGTTGTGCTGGCGAACTGGCGAGACCGTGTCGGGGCTGTGGGGCATGCTCAGTCACGACCTACCACGGGCGATCAGACATTGCCCGAGGAACATCCGTAGGCATTGGACGACCATCTGCGCAGTTGCTGCGTTTGTGATTGCCATCGGTTACCCGTGGTTGCTTGGACTCCCGAACCTTGAGTACGTCTTCCCGTTGCCAGTCCCCAGGAACGGATGGTGGGCAGTAGCCGGGTTCTGTTGGATTGGCGTGCTCGTTGCCTGCGTCATTGGGTGCCTCCGTGAACTCTCCAAGTGGCGCGCAGCAGACACCGCAGCCAATCCGAAACGTGCAGTGCGTTACATCAAAGGAGCCATAGTCTGCCTGCTCCTGGTTCTTGGCGGGTTCTTGGCCCACTTCCCCGAGGCGGTGGGCGATGGAGCATCCGGGTACCTTGTTCAGTCAATCGCCTTCTCTGGTCATCTGCTACCGGACGGCACCGTGAACCCTCTCCCCATGGGCGGTCATTCGTGGCACATTGCCGGTTGCCCGGACATGGCGAGACTCCGGCGCAAGTACGCTCGTACGACCACATATGGGTGGGCGGTTGCGCGCTACCACGAGTTCGGAGACTCGCTCGTGCCCAGTTTCGTGGAAGCATGCAGGACATGCCGCGCGGAGCAGTTCGTTGAGTCCATCGGTTGGATCGAGGGCAATGACGGGTATCACCCTAGGTTCGAGAAGCTCCAGGTTTGCCGCCAGAGGGGTTTCGTCCACTGGTTGTTGGCCACCGTGCTGGCAGCTGGCGCGTCTTTCGCAGCCGTTGTGTACTGGGTCATAGTGTCCAGGAAGTAGCGGAGGTCCGTGTGAGGTCGAACTCGCATGCCGGGGTTGGGGCCACATTCTACACCCTGCCCTGAACTCCTGAACTCGGGCTACGGGAGAGAGCGATGAGCTTGACGCCAAAGCAAGGGCAGTATCTGGCCTTCATCTACTACTACACGAAGCTTCACGGCCGGGCGCCGGCCGAGGCGGAGATGGTGCGATGCTTCGGCGTGTCCCCGCCCACGGTGCATCAGATGGTGCTGACGCTGGAGAAGGCGCGGCTGATCACGCGAATCCCAGGAGTGGCTCGGTCCATCCGGCTGCGGGTGGGGAAGGGGGAGATTCCGCCGCTCGACTGAGGGAGATGCCGAGTTGGTTGCGGCTCCACGCCGTGCTAAATGGCTTTCAGCGATTCGGCCCATTGGGGCGAAGACCGCCTGAAGGCGGGACTCCAAACGAGCCGCGCTCCCGGTTCGGAGTCCTGCCTTTAGGCAGACTTGTCCCCCAGTGAGGGCGCCGCCGAATCGCTGAAAGCCATTTAGAGTGTCGACGTCTGGTGCGGGGCAGTGCACGCGTGAGGTGTGCCATGTCCTCCTCCCCCCGCATCGCGGCGATCATTGGTCCCGACAAGCTTGGGCGAAGTGCGTTGACGCGGCGGGCCGCCGGGGGTAGAATGGGCGCACGGGCCGGGGTTTGCAGCACGTCGCTTCTTGGGGGCAGCCAAGATGGCCAAGAGCGATGCGAGCGGCTTTCTCAGCGGGGTGCAGCTCCATTGGCTTCATCAGTTGATGGCGCGCGGCTTCAGCCGCCAGGGGGCGGGCGAACTTCTGGCGGGCCACACCGTCACTCTGACGGGTGACAAGGCACGCGTGATGGCAAAGGCGGGAGGCAAGGACTTCGTGGCTGTCTATCACGATCTCCTTTTTCGCTCCGGGCCAACGGGAGCAGACATTGGCATCGGGGCGAGCAGCCTCTATGACAAAACGTTGCAGGTCGCGAGTTTGGTCGCGCGTGATGCAAGGGCGGAGGACCACGGCCTCGATCGGGTTGCGCACCCCTGGCTCAATACGGCAAATGGGCCGCACTTGCAGACGGTCAGGTGGGGACGGCGATAGGGTCAGGCCTCAAGGGCGTGTTGCCGAAATGGAGGAGCCGGCATGTAGTCCCGCCTCAAGGCTGTCTTTGGCGGGCGGCGCGTCCCGAAGGGGCACAAGACCGCCTGAAGGCGGGACCACGTACGCGCATGCTCCTCCCTTCAGTGTTCTGGGAACTCGCCCTCAATCCTCCAGTTTTCGCAAGTTGACGCGGCGGGCCGCGGGGGGTAGAATGGACGCGCCGGCCGGGGATCCGTGAAGCCCCTCTTTGGAGGGCAGCCAAGATGAGCGATTGGGTTTCGTTCGAGACGGCCACCAAGACGTTGATTTCGATCGGGAGCATGGCGGGCAGGCCGACAAGCGAGATGCACATCCATCAGTTGATGGCGCACGGGTTCAGCCGCCAGGGGGCGGGCGACCTGCTGGCGGGCGGCATCATCACTCAGGGGAACGACCAGGCGCGCGCGGCAGCCACCATGGCCAAGATGCGCCCGATGCCCGGAACGGGGGGGATGAACATGAGCTTCAACCTTCAGTTCCTCCAGCTCCAGCAGCAGATGCAAAGCGAAAGCCGCCACCTCGCGCTGATCTCGAACATCGTGAAGCTGAAGCGCGACACTGCGAAGAGCGTGATCAACAACATCCGGTAGGCGGGGCTCGACATGCCCCCCTCTCCCCGCATCGCGGTGATGGTTGACCCCGACAAGCTGGGCTTCCGGGAGGCGGAGACTCTGCGCGGGATCGCGCGCTACGCCGGACCCGCCGGGTGGCGCCTCATCCTCGATCCGTTCGCGGTCAAGCAACCGCCAGGCTCCTTCGATGGCATGCTGGCTCCACCCCGCAGGCACGCGTGTTCGCCGATCCGCAGTTCCGTGGCGCCAGTGGTGTGCATCTCGCTGAGCCGCCCGCGCTTCAGCATGGTCGGCGTTGTGGACGATCGCCACACGGCAGGCCGGCTGGCCGCAAGCCACCTGCTCGAGCGCGGCTACCGCACGTTCACCTACCTGGGCTTCTCCCGCCAATCGCAGTCTCGCGTCGAGCGCGAGGCATTCACCCTGGCACTCCGCCGCCTCGGCCGGCGCCCGCAGGCCGCTTGCACGTTCCGGCAATACGCCCAGCAGCAGGACTGGTCGCGAGCGACGGCCGCCTGGCTCAATGATTGGCTTGGGGGCCTCGAACTGCCCGTTGGCATCTATGTGGCCCGGCCCGGCTTCGCGCGCGTGCTGGCGCAGCTTGCGCTGGCGCGCGGGCTGCGGATTCCGGAGGACGTGGGGATCATCGCGGCGGACGACGATCCCGCGCTCCACGCGCTGACGCCTGCACTGACGTGCATCCGCTTCGACTATGCGGAGCTTGGCTATCGCGCCGCCGAACTCCTCGGCCGCCTGATGGAGGGGGAGCCGCCGCCGCGGGGCAATATCCTCATCGAGCCGACGCTCGTCCCGCGGCGGAGCACGGACCGCCAGGCGTTGGGCGACGACCTGGT
>VGYV01000711.1 GCA_016872855.1 Planctomycetota bacterium | reverse complement strand
GCACGCGGCGCTCATCGGCGCCGAGCGCGTGCCCTGGGCGGCCAAAGACCTCGGCTCCGCACCCATCCCCGTGCCCGACAAGGCGGCCGAGGCACTCCTCGGCCTCCCGCTCCCCGAGGGCAACAAGCTGCCGCGCTCGCTCGGCGGCGCGCTGAGCTGCATCGCCTCGCTCTCGGACAGCCCCGACGCCGCCTGGAGCTGGCTGCTCTTCTTCTCCGACCCCGAGGTGGTGAAGAGCGAGGCCCGCCGCGGCATCTTCCCCACAACCTTCGAGGCGGCAAGGCACCTCGACGATCCCGAATGGTTCCCCTATCCCTACCAGAGACAGGTCTGGGACCTGATGGTCAACCACTCGCAGATGTGGCCCGAGGCGCCTGCCCACGGCCCAGTCCAGCCCACCCACGCCGACGTCTTCCGCAAGCACTTCTATGAGACGGGGGCGAAGGGCCTGGCCGAGGCGTTGAGAGAGGCGAAAGAGGAGGTGGCCCGCGTGTCAGCCGCGGCCAACCGCGACCTGGCCGACCGCGTGCGAGACGGCGAGACCGCGCCCGAGCTGTGGCGGTTCCCCGACTGGGACCCCCGCGAGGGCACGCGGGCGTTCCGCGGGCAACAGGACCTCGTGCGGAAGGGCGACATCACGGCCCAGGTGGAGGCCCTGAGGCAATCGCTCCCGCCGCGCTACCGCGACGCGGCGGCGGGCTTCGCCCCCTCCGAAAGCCCCTGGCAGGCCGCCTGGGTGCCAGGCTTGCTCCTCCTCACGGTCTTCGGCTTCGTGGCCTTCACGGCAGCAAGGGGGGGCTGGGCCGAGCTCGGCCGCCAGGCGCGGGCGAGCTGGCACGCCTACGTGTTTGTGCTGCCGGCGCTCGTGGCGCTCTTCGCGTTCGTCATCTGCCCGTCGCTCTACCAGTTCTACCTGTCGGTCCACAGCGGCACGGGTCTGGCGCCGTTGCGCTACGTGGGGCTGGAGAACTTCCGCCGCGTCTTCGCCTTCGGCGCCGAGGGCTGGGACCGCACCTTCTGGGTCAAGGTGCTGCCGAACACGCTGGTCTACATGGTGGTGACGACGGGGGGCCAGATCGCCATCGCCTTCCTCCTCGCCAGCCTGCTCAACCTGCCGCTGCGGGCGAACCGCGTGTATCGCGTCTTCTACTTCATCCCGCTGGTCACGAGCCTGGCCATCGTGAGTGTGATCTACATCGGGCTGTTCTCGGGGGCGGATTCGGGGCTGAACCAGCTCCTCGATTCGCTCGGCCTCCGCAACCTGCCTCACTGGCTGGGGCTGGTGGAGAAGCCGGGCGACCGGCTCGACTGGCTCGGCAGTAGCAGGACTGGGCTGGGCTGCGTCATATTCGTCGGCCTCTGGCACGGCTTGCCCTACACCATCATCCTGCTCCTCGCGGGCCTCCAGAGCGTGCCGCCCGACCTCTACGACGCGGCGAAGGTGGACGGCGCGGGGGCCTGGCAGCGCTTCCGCCACGTGACCGTCCCCGAGATTCGCCCCATCCTCGTCGTCATCGTCTTCAACTCGCTCGTCGAGGCGGCGCGGGCCTTCAGCGCCGCCTACGTGATGACCGAGGGCGGCGCCGACCACTCAAGCGAGCTCGTGTCCACCTACATCTTCAAGTGGGGCTTCACCAAGCCCGAGGGGATGGAGCCGAACCTCGGCTATGCTTCAGCTCTGGGCATCGTCTACGCTCTCCTCCTCGGCACGCTCACGTTCGCCAACGTGGCCATCATCGCCCGGCGCTGGCGCCGCCGCCTCGCGGCCATTGCACCTGGAGGCACGGCTGATGCCTGACCCAGTTCGTGGTGCCGCCCTCAGGCGGTCTCTTGCCTCCTGGCTCCGCTACCGAGGCTGGACCCTCATCGTCCACGCCGTGCTCATCGCGTTCGGCGTGGCGAACCTCTATCCCTTCATCTGGATGCTCGGCACGAGCTTCAAGGCCGAAGAGGAGGCGTCCACCCAGCGCCAGACGCCTCTCCCACAAGTGAAGTACCGCCTGGCGGCGACGGCGCCCGAGGAGCCGCAGGCCGGCCTCAACCACCGCCAGAGCTCGATGCTCCGAATGCTCCACGAGGAGAACCTGCGGCGCGCGGAGAGCCGCGCCGCCTTCCCGGAGGACCGCTGGACCGCCGAGGCCTATGCCCGCAAGTTCCACGTCGAGCCATCGGTCGCTCAGGCCGAGATTGACGCGATGGCTTCACAGGGCCTCCTGATCGGCGGCAGGCTCCAGCCGGAGAACTACTGGATCGTGCTGAAGAACGAGAACTTCATCCTTCACTTCCTCACCACGCTGGTGGTCACGATTGCGGTGGTGCTTCTGACGGTGCTGAGCAGCTCGATGCTGGGCTACGCGCTGGCGCGGCTGCGGTTTCCGGGCAAGATGCTGGTGCTCGCCCTGATGCTGGCGGGGGCGGTTGCGCCGCGCGAGGCCGTCATCATCCCCATCTTCCGCCTCCTCAAGTCGCTCGGCGCGCTCAACGGCATCTGGGGCATGGTGCTCTGGCTCACGGGGGTGGGCATCGGCAACGCCTTCCTGATGGCCGGCTTCTTCCTCACCCTGCCGAAGGAGGTGGAGGAGGCCGCGGCGGTGGACGGCGCTGGCCCGTTCCGCACCTTCTTCGACGTGGCGCTGCCGATGGCCCGGCCCATCGTCACCACCGTGGGCCTCTTTGCCTTCCTCAACGCCTGGAACAACTTCCTCATCCCGCTGCTGTGTACCGTGAGCCGGCCGAGCATGCAGCCGCTGGCCGTCGCCGTCTACAACTTCCAGCGCGGGCACCCCGGCAAGTGGCAGGAGATCAACGCCGCCGCCGCCATCATGATCGTCCCCGCCGTCATCATCTTCCTCATCCTCCAGAGGCACATCGTAAAGGGCATCGCGGTGGGAGCGGTGAAAGGGTGACGCCGCGGCATCCCGCCCAGGAGCCTTCTCCTGGACTTCGCCTTCTATGGCTTGATTTCCTTGACGTAGATGCTCTTGAACTCGATGGGGTCGCCGTGCTGCTGGAGGCCGAGGGTGCTGGCGTGGGGTTTGCTGCTGAGGGGGGCCTCGCGGATGACCTCTTTGCCGTTGAGGATGACCGTGACCTTGTTGTCCTTGACGGTGACGAGGAAGGTGTTCCATTCGCCGACGGCGCGGTCCTCGCAGGAGAGGGGGACGTAGGGGTTGCGCTCACCCGGCTCCTTGGGCTTCCAGCCGCCGCGGTGCTCCCACATCTCGCCCGAGCCCATCGCCCAGGTCCAGATGTTGAGCTGCGAGGAGTCGCGGACGAACACCCCGCTGTCGGCCTGGCGGGGGAGGCGCCAGTCCACGCGGAGCGCGTAGTTCTCGAACGCCTGCTTGGTGCGGAGGGTGCCTGCCTTGCCGTCGTAGCGGATGATGCCGTCCTCGACGAGCCACGACTTGGCCTGGGCGTCGTTGACGCTCCACGCCGAGAGGTCCTTGCCGTCGAAGAGCGCTATCCAGCCCCCCGTCGGCTTGATGTCGGACTTCGGAGGCAGAGGCTTGCTGGGCGTCGCGTCGCACTTCAGGTCGCCGAGGGCGAACTGGATGCCGTCGAGGACGTGGCGGAGGAACTTGGCGTCCTGAAACGTCGCGGGCGCGTGGCCGAGCGAGGTGTAGAAGACCCGGCCCTGGCCGGCGGCCTTGACCCAGCTAATCGGGTAGTCGCCATCGCACCGCTCGGCGGTCATGCTCTCGGGGGCCTTCTCGCCGTCCACGCTGAGGAGGACGCGAACGCCCTCGCGTCCGTAGGGGGCGGAGAAGGCGTAGACGTCGTCGTTGGCGGTGAAGCCCTGGCCGGCGAAGGCGGCGTTGAGAGGGTGCTGCGGGTCGTCGAGCTTGACGGGGACGGGCTGGTGCGCCCACCAGGCGTGGCCCGCGTGGGTTGCGCCGAGCATCGCGTTGAGCTCTGGCCAGCCCAGGGCGGTGCAGGTGGCGTTGTGAATGGCAATGATGCCTTTGCCGCCGTTCACGAAGTCCATCAGTGCCTTCTGGCGGGCCTCGTAGAGCGGCTTCTCGTTGGGAGTGAGGTCGCGGGGCGTTCTGTAGAGCTTGCGCTCAAGGTAGATGTTCGCCAGCACGATGGCGTCGAAGTCCTTCAGGCCATCGGCGGAATCGAAGACCTTGGGGTCGGTCGCAACCACGGCCTCGAAGGCGCCGGTCTTCTTGCCGAGCGCTTCGATGGCGAGGGCGGCGTGGGGGGCGGAGGGGTGGGGGACGAACTTCATCCCCTGGTTCTTCCTCGCGGCGTCGAGGTCGCGCGCCGACTCTG
>VGYV01000710.1 GCA_016872855.1 Planctomycetota bacterium | reverse complement strand
TGTCACCGCCACGGCGTCGAGCGCATCGAGGGTCAGACCGGCCCGCTGGATCGCCTGGTCAATCGTGGGCACCACGGCCTCGACGTGGGCGCGGCACGCTATCTCGGGCACGACCCCGCCGTACTTCGCGTGCAGGTGCTCCTGGGAGGCGACGACGCTGGAGAGCACGCGCGCGCCGTCCTCCACCACGGCCGCCGCCGTCTCGTCGCACGAGGTCTCAATGCCCAGGATGCGCACGGACTCTCCGGGGAATGAATCACAGGATGGGTGGATGAATGGATGGTTGGATGAATGTCAGGCAGTCATCCATTCATCCAATCATCCACCCATCCACGCTTTGGCTCAACGCTTCTCGTAGACCAGGATCGCCTTCAGCGCGTCCACGGCGCGGACGAGCACGATGTCCACGAACGGCTTCTTCTCGCCTTCCTTGCCCTCGGGTGCCCTGGGGGCGGGCGGCCCGTCCGGCTCATCATCGGGCGGGAGCAGCGGCGCCTTGGGGGCGGGCGGGCCGTTCTTCGTGCTCTCCTGCACCCGCTCGTCGCGGAAGTGTTCGCTGAGGCCCAACTCGTCCTCGTAGGTCACCTTCACCTCGATGTCGGGGCGGATGCCCCAGGGATCCGCCTCCTTGGCGTCCACCTCGCGGTGGATGAGGCGCCCGGCCGGCGTGTAGTAGCGGGCCGTGGTCAGGCGCAGCTTGCAGCCGCTGTCGAGCGACAGGATGCTCTGGACCGATGCCTTGCCGTAGGTGCGCTGGCCGACGATGAGGCCGCGTCGGCTGTCCTGGATGGCGCCGGCCACAATCTCCGAGCCGCTGGCGCTGAAGTTGGAGACCAGAACAGCCAGCGGGAAGCCCGTGTAGGTGCCCTTCTCATGGGCCTCGAACTGGTGGACGGCCCCGGCGTCCCTGCCCCTGGTGGAGACGATGACGCCCTTGTCAATGAACAGGTCGGCCACGCCCACGGCGCTGTCGAGCAGGCCGCCGGGGTTGCGCCGCAGGTCGAGCACCAGCCCCCTCAGCCCCTCGCCCACGAGCTTCTTCACCGCCTGGTTCACCTCGTCGGGCGTCGTCCGCTGGAAGTTGTTGATGCGGATGTAGCCGATCTTCCCCTCGGCGTCCGCCATCCTCGCGGCCCGCACGCTCCGCACCTTGATGATATCGCGCGTCAGCGTGAGCGTCTCGCGCTTGTTCGTGAGCTGGTGCACCACGGTGATCGTCACCTTCGTGCCCGGCTTCCCGCGGAGCTTCTTCACCGCCTCCATCAGCGTAATGTTATAGGTGTTGTGTCCCTCGATCTCCACGATGCGGTCGCCGGGCAGCACCCCGGCCTTCATCGCCGGCGTGTCCTCCAACGGCGTGATGACGGTCAAGATGCGGTTCTGGTCAAGCGTGATCTCGATGCCCAGGCCGCCGAACTCCCCCTCGGTGTCCACCTCGAGCTGCTCCACGTCCTCGCGGGTCATGAACTGGCTGTAGGGGTCGAGTTCCGCGAGCATGCCCTTGAAGGCGCCGTAGAACAGCTTCGCGTCATCCACCGGCACCACGTAGTTGCGCTTGACCTGCTCGAGCACGGTCACGAAAGTCTTGAAGTTCCCGTAGCTTTCCTCACGTTTCTCGGCCCCAGGGGCCATCTGGAGGACCACGAGGAACGCCACTAGGACGAGCAACACCAGCTCCCTCGCGCGCATGCGGAACTCCTATCTCCGGCGGCTGGGCGCAACAACCTTGCTCTCCGCGCCGCACGGAACTGCGTGAAAAAGCAGACGGCCTGCCGAGGCCGCCCCACGCGCACATTATATGCTCTCCCGTGCCGGCGATCAAGGTCAACAGCGCCCGCCCGACACGTGCACGGCTTCGTGGCCGACTGCACCTCTTGGGGCGCGGCGGCGCTCACCTCGAACACAGGCCCCAGGCCCGCACATGTCGCTGCGCCACATTGAGTTAGGGCGGCCTTCCCAATCCAGCGCCGTCGGTTGGCACGCCGATTGCTCTAAGGAGCAATGGAACAGGTGATAGCGGCTCAAGAGCAACGGTCTCTGACAAATCGGCGCAGCGACGGAAGGAAGGCGTGAGGTGGCCAGTTGCCGTGCCGTGCCGCCCGTCCCCTCCCGTGGCACGGAGAACAGCCGCTTGCCACTTCCGTCGGCCCTGCGCCGAGGTCGAACAGGCGAAGGGAAAGCTGCCCACGAGCGGCCCCTTCGCCTTTTTTTGCCCCCTCTTCCAGTCTTCTCCCCTCCCGCGCCACCTTCAACACCTGCGTGCAACACCTGTGATCAAGACTGGCCGGCCCCCGCCCCTTCCGCCGGGAAACGGGACAAGCTGCACTTCTGGCGCAACATCGCCTGAGAAGGGGAGGGACAGGCCACTTGGCGTCTCGCTGAACGTGCAGCGGGCCTGGACACCCTTCCCAACAAAGGCAACCTGCCCTCCTCTCCGCGGCGCGATGTTCAGTCATTCTATAGAATGGTTGACTACCGGCTGAACGGCGCGCCCCCCACCCGGCGGAGTGTCCCAACTCACAGGCAACGCACCTTGCCCGGTCTTCTGCGACCCGAGATTCAATGATTCTATAGAATGATTGACCATCGTCCGAGCGGCGCTTCCCCACCGGCCGACGGAGGGTTCCAGCCAAGCATGGTCGAAGAGCTCAGGAGCGCTCGCCTGCCAGGCGGAGCTGAGCGAACCACGCAGTCGCCCCCTTCGGGGAGCCGTGGTGGAGGAACGCGGTGTCCGGGCGGGAGACGTCGCTGCAATAGCGCACGCCTTCCTCGGGCGACTCCCAGCCCCTGGCCCTTTCGGCAGCCAGCCTGGCGGGCCAGCGTGACGTTCAATCATTCTATAGAATGATTGACTATCGGGGCCCCAAGCCGCCGCCCGCGGCGACCGCCCGCGTCAGTCCAGCGTTCCCAGGAACCTGAGGATGGCCTCTCCGCGCGGCGTCAGGCGGTGACGGACCCAGCGGCCCTGATGCCGCTTGGCGACCAATCCCGCCAGGGCCAGCTTGCGCATGTGCTCGGAGCAGGCCTGAACTCCAACGCGAAGGGCCTTGCAGACATCCAGGAGCGTGAGTTCTGGGCGCTGCGCGAGAAGCTCCATCATCTGAATGCGCCGGTGGTTCGCGAAGCCCTTCACGATTCGCTCCAGCCTCCGTTCCCTTGTCGTCGTCTGCTCCATCCCTTGCTCTCCTCAAACAGCCTCACCGGGCCGCTGCGGACGTTCAATTATTCTATAGAATGATTGAACGTCGCGCCACCCTGATCTCCCCTCAGGCTTGTCAGAGGAAGGCAGGTTGCCAGGCGTGTGGGTGCGTCCCAGGTAGGGGCGCCCGACTCTGGCCACGCCCCCGCGGCCGTCGGGCGCCTCGGAAGGGGCGAGGTGTGGTTGTCCCGCGACACGACCCCGTCCGGGTGAGGGCCGTCTTTGTACGTGGCTCCAAGACACGCCCAGACCAGTCAGGGCGCGGCTCGCTTGCTTCACAAGGGAGAAACGACAGGGGGTGCCACGGACAAACTCGTTTGTCCGTGTCTTCCCCCAAAGGAACTGTCTGTGATTCCGGCCCGCACCCCCTCCCCACCAGTTGCGTCCGCACCTGCAATCCGATAGAATCCGATTGGCGCTTCGGCCCCGTGGGTGCATGTGGTCTGGATGGGTCTCAGGGATTCGGCCGAGGACTGCCTGAAGGCAGGACTGCAAACGGGCGAGAGGCTTCGTCGGGAGGGCCCTATCCTCAGGCAGCCTTGGCCGCGGCATTGCCAGATTGCCGGCACGCTCGTCAGGACTGGCGGATGCTGGACGCTGGAGCAATCCGGGAGCGGCTCGGCGGGCGGTGGGCGGGCGCCGAGGTGCGGGTGCTGACGAGCGTGACCTCGACGAGCGACGTGGCCTGGGCCTGGGCCGGCGCCGGCTGCCCCGAGGGCACAGCCGTGTTCGCCGAGGAGCAGGTGCGGGGCCGAGGCCGCTTCGGGCGCACCTGGCACAGTCCCCGAGGGCGCAGCATCCTGGTCTCCGTGGTCCTCAGGCCGCCAGGTGAGGACGTGTCGCCCGCCCACCTGACGGCGCTGGGCGCCGTGGCCGCGGCCGAGGCCATCGAGGCGGAGGCCCCTTTGCAGGCGGAGATACGCTGGCCAAACGATGTCATGCTGGGGGGCCGCAAGGTGGCAGGCGTTTTGGTCGAATGCCGCGGCGGCAGGGTGACGCCGTCGGTCATAGGCATTGGCATCAACGCGAACACCCGCCGCGAGGAGTTCCCCGGCGAGCTGCTCGGGGTCGCAACGAGCCT
>VGYV01000709.1 GCA_016872855.1 Planctomycetota bacterium | reverse complement strand
CGGCGGCACCGAGACCATCAGCCTCGACGTCCGCTTCATCCTGGCCACGAACTTCGACCTACGCGAGCAGGTGGAGGAGGGGACGTTCCGCAAGGACCTGTTCTACCGGGTGAACGTGGTGCCGATTCAGATGCCGCCGCTGCGGGAGCGGGTGGGCGACATCGGGCTCTTGGCTGAGCACTTCCTGCGCCTCTACGCGCGGCAGAACCGCTGCAACGTGACCGGCATCACGCCTGAGGCGGAGGCGCGGCTGCGCCAGTACTCCTGGCCCGGCAACGTGCGCGAGCTCGAGAACGCCATCGAGGCCGCCGTGGTGCTGCGCAAGGAGGGGATGATAGACGTGCGCGACCTGCCGGCCACCATCACCGGCAAGGGCGAGCCGGCTCAGCTCCCCCTCAAGGAGGCCCTGCTGCGCGCCGAGCGCGACATCATCGAGAACGCTCTTCGCATGAACAACTGGCGCCGCCAGCCCACCGCGGCCATGCTCGACATTGACCGCACGACGCTGTTCAAAAAGATGCGGACCCACGGCCTCGTCCGCGACGAGGCGGACGGGGACGGGGAGGAGGAGTAGCCCGCATTTCTGCCGAAATGCGGGAAGCGCCAAGTAGCAATGGCCAAGTGGCAAGCAACAGCGGGGCCACGAGGAGGCTCGGGGACCCGCACAGGCTGAACCGGACCGATAAGGAGACGAGGTCATGCAGCATCGCGTTCAACCGTTCCTGGGCCGGCTCCTGGCCGCGTGCCTGATGGCCGCGGCGTGGGGGACGGCGCTCCACGGCGAGGAGGCCCGGGAGGACGCCAATCTGCGGCGCGGGCGCATCCTCTACAAGAGCGGAAAGTACAACGAGGCGATCACTGAGCTGAAGATCGCCCTGCGGCGCAACCCGCGCCTTGGCGAGGCCCTGCTCTGGGCCGGCAAGTCCCACGCCCGCATCTCCGAATGGGACCAGGCCGAGGAGTACCTGAAGCAGGCCGTGCAGCTCCTGCCGGAGAGCGAGGACGGGTGGGCAGAGCTGACTACGGCGTACCTCGAGCTGGACGGCCGCGAGCGCGCCCGCGGGAAGCACGATGAGGCCCGCCAGTTCCTCGAGAAGGCCGAGAGCGCGGCCAAGACCCTCCTCCAGCGCCAGCCGAAGGAGAAGGAAAGCTACGAGCTGCTCGTGCGCCTGGCCAAGCACAAGGCCGACGTCTTCCGCGACGCCCAGCAGTTCGACAAAGAACGCGAGATGTTCGAAGAGGCCCTCGGCTACTGCGAGAAGGTGCTCGCGCTCGACCCCAACGACATCTCGACCCACCTCGACCGCATCCACATCCTGGTGGGCCTGCGGCGCCTGAAGGACGCCGAGCGCCGCTGCAACGAGGTGCTGAAGATCAACGACAAGCTGCACGAGCCGAAGCTGATCATCGCCCAGATCAAGCGGGCCGACGGCGACAACGACGGGGCGGTGAAGGTGCTTTCCGACATCCTCGTGCAGAAGCCCACCCAGATCGAGGCCATGCTGCGCCGCGCCGAAATCTACCTCGACCAACAGAAGTACGAAGAGGCCCTCCAGGACGCCAACGAGGCGATCCGGCTGACGAACAAGAACCCCTACGCGAACTTCATCCGCGGCTGCGTTTACATGCAGCTCAAGAAGCTCGACGCGGCCATCCAGGAACTCCAGTTCGCCGCCGCCGGCCTGCCCAAGCACCTGCCGAGCCACTTCTGGCTGGCCCGCTGCCTGCTGATGAAGGACAAGTTGCCCGAGGGGATCGAGGAGCTGAACACGGTGGTGAAGCTCGACCCGCGCTTCACCACGGCCCGCCTGGTGCTGGCCAGTGCCCACCTCCAGCGTGGCTACCACGACGGCGCCGTGAACACCCTGGTGGACGCGCTGCACTTCGACGCGAAGAACGTGGAGGTCTACCGCCTCCTCGGCATCGCCTACCTCCACAAGGGCGAACACGAGCGCGCCAAGGCGATGTTCCAGAAGATGCTGACCATTGACCCCGGCGCGCCCCGCGCCCACCAAGTGCTCGCCGGCATCGCGCTGGCGGAGAACAGGATTGACGAGGCCATCGCCCGATGCCGCGACGCCCTCGAGGCCGAGCCGCGCAACGTGGATGTCCACTTCCTCCTCGGCCTCGCCTACCTCCGCCGCCAGCGCTTCGAGGGCGCAAAGGCCGAGTTCGATCACGTCCTGCGCCTCCGCGAACGCCATCCCGGCGCCCGCATGAACCTCGCAGCCGTCCACATCCAGCTCCGCGAGTTCGACCTCGCCCAGGAGCAGCTCCAGCGCTGCATAGACGAGGACCCCACCCTCGCCAAGCCCCGCTACGCCCTGGCCCGACTCTTCATGGTCCAGCGCAAGTTCGATAAGGCCGAGGCCGAGCTCACCGCCATCCTCAAGACCGAGAGCGAAAGGGCACACGTCCACCTTGCCATGGCCGAGCTCCACCTGGCCAAGCAGGAGAAGGACAGGGCGATCCAGGCCGCCAAGGCGGCCCTCAGCATCAACCCCAAGCTGCTCGACGGGCGCGCCTTCCTCGCACGCCTCTACATCGAGGACCAGAACTGGTCGGCCGCACTCGCCGAGTTCGAGGCCGCGCTGCGCGACGACGCCAAGTACGAGCGGGCCTACGAGGCGGCACTCATCCAGGTCTACCTCGGCCGCTACCCCGAGGCCGAGAAGATCTTCGACAAGGCCGTCCAGAACGAGGTCTCCCCCGCCCTTTCCCTCGCCGGCGTCGCGGCCGCCCTCCAGCTCAGCGCCGACCACCGCGCCGCCCTCGCCCGCATCGGCGAGGCCGACAAGCGGAAGCCCAACGACCCCCTCATCACCCTCCAGACCCTCAACGTCTACCTCGGGCAATGCGACGCCGCCAACGCCAAGACCCTACTCAACCAGGCCAAGAGCTACCTGCCCGACACGGTCCGCGACGCCTACACGAGCTACATCGAGAGCCTCGGCGACGACAAGGCCCGCTCCCGAGCCGTCTCCGATGCCCTCACCCGCATCATCTTCTTCGGCGCGCGCGGCTGGCACCAGCAGGCCGAGGAGAACTGCTCCCTCCTCATCAAGCTCTTCCCCGACAACATGTTCCCCTACACCGTCCTCGCAAACGTCTACCTCGCCATCGGCAGGCCCGAGAAGGAGGTGGACATCCTCCGCAAGCTCATTGAGGTCACGCCAAAGGACACCCGCCACCGCATCCGCCTGGCCAAGCGGCTGGGCGACCTCAGCCGCTTCCCCGAAGCCCGCAAGGAGCTTGAGGCCGCCGCACTCCACGACCCCAAGTCCCCCGAACCCCTCATCGAGCTCGGCATCTACTTCCTCCGCACGGCACAGTCCGAGCTCGCCGCCGAGCAGGCCCAGAAGGCCCTCAAGCTCGACGAGAACAACACCCGCGCACTCGCCCTCCTCGCCCAGTGCCAGCTCAACGACCGAAAGCTCGACGAGGCCCGCGTCACCCTCCGACGCATCACCGAGAGCAAGGACGCTGCCAAGGGCGACCTCACGGCGCGCCTCCTCCTGGCCGAGATAGACCTCAACGAGGGCCGCGTGGACAAGGCGGCCACGCAATTCGAGGAGGCCGTGAAGACCGACCCCAAGAGCATCCCCGCCCACATGGGCCTCGGAGCCGCCTACCACATGAAGGGAAAGCTCCGCGAGGCCATCGAAGAGTTCGAGCAGGTCCTCAACCTCGATGCCACCTACACCCAGGCCCTCGTCGCCCTCTCCCGCGCCTACCGCGATGCCAACCGCCTCGACCTCTCCCTCGAATACTGCGAGCGCGCCGTCGAGGTCAACCCCGCCGACGTCGGCGTCCGCTTCGAGCTCGCCGCCATCCGCATGGCCCAGCGCAAACACCCCGAGGCCATCGCAGAATACACCGGCATCCTCAAGGACCGCCCCAACGACTTCCGCGCACGCCTCGGCATCGCACATGCCCTCTTCGAGTCCGGCGACCGCCAGGCCGCCATCACCCAGCTCACCGACCTCCTCGCACAGTCCCCAACCCTCGCCCCCGCCCGCGCCGCGCTCGTCGCCTTCTACAAGCGCCTGGGCGAGGTGGACAAGGGGCAGGCCGAACTCGAACGCCTGCTCGACGCCCCCGACGTCGGCCTCGTCGGCCGCTACGACCTCGCCGTCGCCTACATCCACAAGGACCGCCTCCCCGCCGCCCTCGCCCTCGCCGACGACCTCCTGAAGGCCCGCGAAAACGAACCCGCCTACCTCCTCCTCCGCGCCGTCGCCCTCCAGCTCAAGGGCGAGCTCCCCGGCGCCATCGAAGCACT
>VGYV01000708.1 GCA_016872855.1 Planctomycetota bacterium | reverse complement strand
CACCGCCCCTGGTCACATGCGCCACTATCATGCCAGGACAGGCCCCCAGATTCAACTGCCCCGCAGGGGCCACGCCGCACGAGCGAAGTCTCGTGCGGCGCTTAGTTTCTTAGCGAGAGGGGCCTTCCCCCTCCCCCTTGGGGGGAGGGGCGGGGTGAGGGTGCCTTCCGCGAGGCTGGCGAGTCCACAAGCACCCTCACCCCCACCCTCTCCCCGAGGGAGAGGGGGCAAGCGCCGGCCTGGCCAAACAGGTACCCGACGCGCTCACGGCTTCGCGGGCGGGGCGCGCTTTTCGATGAGGGGCTTGTGGGATTCGGGCGGCTCGCCGCGCTGCGGCAGCGTGCGGCCCAGGAGCACGATGAGTGCAAGAGCGAGGACGATGAGGCCCAGCCCGATGACGAGCAGCGGGAGCATCCTGCGGCCGGCGCGCTCGGGGTCCACCGCGTGGCCGGGGCGGACGGCGCGGATGCCGGCCATCAGCTCGCAGGCCTCGAGGCCCAGGAGCACCTCGTCGGCCGTCTGGGGCCGGTCGGCAGGGTCGTCCGCCGTCATCGTGGCGAGGAGGCGTCGGACCGGCTCGGGCGGCATCTCGCCGAGGAGCTCGGCGAAGGCCGCGCCGAGGGCGTAGACGTCGCTCCGCGCGTCGGGCGCCTCGCCACGCTCCTGCTCGGGGCTGGCGGGGCGGGGCGACAGCGTGTCGCGGCACAGCCGCGCCGCCCCGGCCGCGTCGAGCGCGATGTTCTCGAGGCACACGGCGCCGTGGGCCTGGCCGCGGGCGTGGAGGGCCGCCAGCGCGGCCGCCACGTCGCGCATCACGCCCAACGCTTCGGCGAGCGACAGGGGGCGCTCGCCCCTCAGTTCCGCCAGGCTCCGCAGCGACGCCGTAAGCTCCATCTGACGCCCCCAAGACTGCCTGAAGGCAGGACTCCGAACCCAGCCACCCGCTCGTTTGGAGTCCTGCCTTCAGGCAGTCCTCCTCTTCGCCGGCGACGAGTCGCCCTGCCGCCGGCCTAGCCGCGGTAGACGTAGGCCCGCCGCTTCGGCTCCGGCTTCTGGAAGACGAAGAGCAGCAGCATCCCCGCCACGAACCCGCCCACGTGCGCCCACCAGGCCACGCCGCCCGTCTCGGCGAGCGTCATGGACTCCATGCCGCTGAAGAACTGAAGGAGGAACCAGAAGCCCAGGAGGATGAAGGCCGGCAACTGCACCACGGTGATGAAGAAGCCGAGGAAGATGAGCGTCGAGACCCGCGCGTAGGGGAATGCGAGCAGGTAGGCCCCCAGCACCCCGGCAATCGCCCCGCTCGCCCCCACCATCGGCACGTTCGAGCCCGAGTTCGCGGCGAGCTGCGCCCCTGCCGCCGCCAAGCCGCAGAGCAGGTAGAAGACCAGGAACTTGATGTGGCCCATCCTGTCCTCGACGTTGTCGCCGAAGATCCACAGATACCACATGTTCCCCAGCAGGTGCATCCAGCCGCCGTGGAGGAACATCGAGGTGAAGAAGGTCAGCCACACGGGCACGCTGTGGACCTGCCGCTGCTCCGGCCGCCAGGGCACGGCCAGGGGCACGGCCTCGGGCGCCGCGCCGGCGAACACCCGCGCCGGCCTCAGGCCGTAGCCCTTGAGGAAGTCGCCGAGCCCCTCGCCCTGCTGCAACTCGACGACGAACGCGATGCAGTTCAGCGCGATCAGCGTCACCGTCACCACCGGCGCCGTGCCCGACGGGTTGTGGTCGCGGTAGGGGAACATTGTCCCGGCTCCCAGGGCGCCCGCCCCTCCCTCGCGCATCATACCAGCCCCGGCGGTGAGAGTCAACGACGCGGGAGCGGACGAGCCTGGCCCCCAGTTCCGGTGGGCTCGGCTCCCTTCGCAATCGTCCTCGTCCTCGTCCCTCGTCCTCGTTCTCGGCTCTTCGCTGCTCTCGACGGCGAGACCGATGGCGAGTCAAAGCCCGTACAAAGCTCGGTCAGAGCGATTTGAGAGCTTTTCTTGCAGGCCGCCTCTCCGAGCCATATCGGTCGTAATAGCAATCACTTATGGCATTCGGCCATGCCTCCAGGCATCAAAATGAAAGCCGTTCAGTGCGTGGCTTCCTCATAGGGTGGAGAGATCTACCGGAGGAGACTCCAGCCCGGGGCGTTGGGATTTCAAGCTCTGGGCTTGTTCCGGATTTCGTGCGTCGGGTTTCGAGTGTCCTGAAGGGGACATAGGGATGCGTAAGGCATTGCTTTCTAGATACTTATGTCCTTGGGGCCTGCTGCTTCCCTGCCTCTGGGCAGGGGCGCCCCCCCACCCCCCTGATGGCGCGCGTGGCGCACCGTTGAGCCACTTTGAGCCACATTGGGCTGGACCGCCCCGGAGGGGCGAAGATCGCCAAACGGCACTTGAGCCACATTGCGCCACTTTGAGCCACATTGGGGGCCGTGCGCGGGAGAGGGGCGCAGCGGCCGGCGAGCCAGGCCGAGCGGCACTTGCATGGAGTCCGCCAAGCGCTACCATAGGGGTGCCACTCGATAGGAGGACTGCATATGGCCGCTCGGCGCGAGGAGGCGAGACGCGAGTTCCTGAAGGCCTCGGCCGGCCTCGGAGCGTTGTGGACAGGGCTTCGCGTCGTCAGGCCCCAGGTCCTCGGCGCCGAGGGGAAGACGCCGCCGAGCGACACAGTGCTCATCGGCGGCATCGGGGTGGGGCGGCAGGGGCGCGGCATTCTGGCGGCGGGGCGCGGCTCGAAGGTGATCGCCGTGGCCGACGTCTACCGCAAGCACCTCTACGAGGTGGCCCAGAGCCGCGGCGGCTGCGATACCTACGAAGACTACCGGAAGATGCTCGAACGGCCCGACCTGGACGCGGTGACGGTGGGCACGCCCGACCACTGGCACGTGCCCTGCTGCCTCCACGCGGTCGAGGCGGGGAAGGATGTGTATTGCGAAAAGCCCCTCTCCCTCACTATCGCCGAGGGGCGGGTGCTGGCGAAAGCCGTCCGCCGCTACGCCCGCGTGTTTCAGACGGGCAGCATGCAGCGCTCGTCGTTCCACTGCCGCCATGGCTGCGAACTCGTCCGCAACGGCCGCGCGGGCAAGATACACACGGTGCACGGCGCCTGCTACCCCAGCCCGTGGTATCCCGAGGGCCTGGCCGCCGAGCCCGTGCCCGAGGGCCTCGACTGGGAGATGTGGCTCGGCCCCGCGCCCGTCTACCCCTACAACGTGAACATCCACCGCCCGCGGGCGAAGCCCGGCTGGATTTCGTTCGAGCCCTTCAGCGGCGGCGAAATGACCGGCTGGGGCTCGCACGGACTCGACATCATTCAGTGGGGCCTGGGGATGGACGAGAGCGGCCCGGTGGAGGTGTGGGCCGACAGCGCCGACCTCAGGAGCCAAGTGCACTATCGCTACGCGAGCGGGGTGATGCTGCACCTCGACAGCGGGCCGGCCGGCGGCGGCATCTTCGTGGGCGACAAGGGCGAGATAATGGTCACCCGCGGCGCCTTCTCGTGCAAGCCGAAGGAGATCGGCGAGGCGCCGATCACGCCGAGCGACGAGCGGCTCTACTTCAGCAACCACCACGGCGAGAACTGGCTCGACTGCATCCGCACGCGGCGGCGGCCCATCTGCGACATCGAAGTCGGCCACCGCTCGTGCACCGTGTGCCACCTGGGCAACATCGCCCGCTGGCTCGCCCCACGCCATCTCAAATGGGACCCCGACAAGGAAGTCTTCCCCGACGACCCGGACGCCAACCGCTACCTCGACCGCCCCCGCCGCGAGCCGTACCGGCTGTAGCTAGTCTTTGTCGGCGTAGCCCGCGAATGCTGGCTACCGCTGCCGGCGCGCTCTCGCTCCCAGGGCTCCCGCTGGCCATCCCTTCGACTTCGCTCAGGGCAGGCTCTGCGCCACGGCTGGCTCACCCTCTTCAGGGGCCGCGGATGCGCCCTCGGATGTCTTGGAAGGGACTCTCAGGGTCGCCGCAGAGGCACAATCCGAACTTCTGCTTCACTCTGAGCCATTGGTAGGTGAGGAACCGAGAGGGCTGTCCGGTTGGTTCAAACGGGAATGGGGCAATGAGTTTGGTCGGGTAGTTCTTCACCAGAACGATCTTGCCGCTGTCTGCAAGCGGGTCAACAACTTCAACCGCCTCGCGGACCCACACCTCCTGTATCAGTTGGGGCTCTGCATCTGCGATGCCCTCCAGCACGTCAATGAGGTTGGAGCGATGCGAGCCGAAGATGAAGAACTGGGTCATGTGGCGAAAGAGCGGCTTGTCCTCCTTGCTCTTCTTGTAGCCGCGGTGGAC
>VGYV01000707.1 GCA_016872855.1 Planctomycetota bacterium | reverse complement strand
CCCGACACCCCCGCTCCCCCGGCCCCGCCCGGGCAGTGAGCCCCTCTGACGGCCGGTGTGGGAGGAGACAGCGTGAGCATCCTACTGGCTCTGTTCGCCACGCTCGCCGGCTCGGGGCTTGTGCTCAGCCTCGCCGTGCACGGGGCAGCCGTGTTCGGCGCGCCATCTCCCCTCTCCGAGTACGCCTGGGGCCTCCACGTGGGCATCTTCGCCGTCTGGGCCCCGGCAGTGGTTGCTGCAAACCGCCTCGGCCGGCACGTGAAGCCCAAGGACCTCTGGCGGGCGGTCCTCAGGGGGTGCCCGCCCTGGATGCGGAGGCTGACCTACGCCTTCTTTGCCTACGCCGTCGTCAACTTCGCTCTCTGCCTTGCCACCTTCTTCTCGGCCTCGCCGCCCGACTCGTCGGGGCACGGAACGCCCTCCGGCGCCTTCCGGCTGGCCTCGGGGCATTGGATGGCGTTCTACGCCATGGCGCTGGCGATCCTCTGGTCGGCCATGAGGGTGAGGAAGCAGGGCGGCCAGCCGACTTGTCCCAATGGTCACCCCGTCTCGCCCTTCGCCAGGTACTGCGAGGAATGCGGCCGAGAGCTGCTCCCGGCCGCCAGCGCGGGAGAGAGGAACAACGCGTAAGGACTCCCTGGGAGGTCAGTCCACGCTCTCCACCGTGACCCTGCCCCGGACGATGCGGTTGACGGTGAAGAGAAGCAGCGCGGCGAGTGTGAGGACGCCGGCGGCCCGGAGGGCCGCGGCATCCTGGCGGAGCAGGAGGAGGAGCGTGGCGGCTAAATAACTCGCCACGATTCTGAATCAAAGGCTCAGGAAGGAACGTGTGCCGGAATTGCGCAGGCCTGTGGGCGGGGCGTCTCTGCCCCGCGCAGGGTGTCGCGGGGCGCAGAGGCCCCGCCCACATTGATTCAGAATCGTGGCGAGTTATTTAGCCCCGCAACGGGCACTGCCGAGGGCACGCGGGCCAGCGCGTAGTCGGCGAACACCCGCGACGCCGTGGCCATGCTGAACAGCCCCGAAGAGCCGACGAAGAAGATGACCAGGAAGGTGAGGAGCGGGTGGCCGAAGGCTGCCTCGCAGAAGTGCGCGGCGCCGCCCGCCCGCGGATGCCGCGAGGCACTATACGGCATGGCCCCCCGCCCGTCAACCCCGAAAAACAGGTTGCGCATGGGGGGGCGAACTTGGGTATAATGGGGCGCGCGGCTCGCGGGCAGCCCCGCGCGCGACCGAACGGCTCCGGCCACTGTCGAAAGATGAGGAACCACCATGAGGGAATGGACTGATTCCCAGACGGGCCGCACTGTGCGGCAACTCACCGACCTGTCCCGCGGCGCCACGCTCGGATATTTCCGCCTCCCGCGCCAAGTTCCAGGCGGCCTTGTGCTCGCCTGGGGGCGCCACAACGGCGGGAACGTGTTGCTCCTCGACCCTGAGTCGGGCGAGGCGATCCCAAAGGACATCCTTGTCGCCGAGTTCCTCAAGCTCGACGAGGCGACCGGCCGCATGTGGTTCCTGCCCGAGCCCGGGCGTGAGGTGTGGGCCGTGGACCTGCCCGACGGCTCGCCCGTCCTCGTCGGCAGCGTGCCCCAGGAGGCCCCGGGCCACCTCCGCGACATCACGTGCGACGGCCGCACCGTCCTCCTCAACCAGACCACCCAGGAGCTGGCCACCTACCGCATCCCCACCACCCGCGACGCCGTGGCCGTCTGGCACTACCTGGCCCGCCCCCGCTACGGCCGCATCTGGGCCTACGACCTGCGCTCCGACCGCCTCACCAAGCTCGCCGAATCCATCGAGTTCTCCTTCTTCCACCTCGACGCCTCGCCCACCGACCCCGAGCTGGTCCGCTTCGCCAAGGACATGCTCGAGGGCCTCGGCCAGCGCATGTGGACCGTTCGCACCGACGGCTCGGAGCTGCGCCAGATCCGCCACCAGGAGGTCTTCGAGGTCGTGACCCACGAGTTCTGGTGGCCCGACGGCGAGCACGTCGCCTACACCTACCAGGACCGCCGCGGGGACGCCACGCTCTATCAGACGCCCTGGTGCGAGTACGCCCCCGTGCCCACCCGCCTCGGCATCGCCGACCTGGCGGGCGGCGAAGTCTACCTGTCCGACCCCCTGAACCACTACCATACCCACCTGAACGTGTCGCCCGACGGCCAGTGGGTCTGCGGCGAGGGCACGGACGGCCATTGCTTCGTCCACGCCGCCCCGTTCTCCTGGGACAGCACGCGGGCGGACCTCCAGCCACTGGCCACGGTCCACACCCCCTACGTTCCCTTCCGCGGCCAACACGTCGAGGCAGGCTTCTCCGCCGACGCCCGCTGGCTCCTCTACAACGATACGGTGGACGGCCGCTTCCAGGTGTGCGCTGTCAGGGTGGGCTAGGGAAGATCGGACGGATCCGACAGATCGGTCGGATCGCTCGGATGGGACAGCCAGAGCGGGAGGGCCGCGTGGGCCAGCCTCACTCCCGCGTCGAACTCGGCTGGGCGCCGAAGCCCTTGATGGTGAGGGAGCCGCCGGGGGCCACGGTGACGATGGCGTAGGCGTTGTTCTCGAGGCCAGGTCCCTCCACCATGCCGTGCAATGTGACGTAGTGGATGCCGCGCAGCCTGCGGTAGCCCCCCTTGTGGTTGTGGCCGCTGAACACAGCCACGACCTTGCCAGAGTCCTCCAGTGCCCGGCGGACCTCGGCGGCGTTGCGAACGCAGTGCACGTCGTCGCTGTCGAGGGGCTGGTGGACGAAGACCAGGGCCTTCCCCTCTGCCTTCTTCAGCTCGGCCTCGAGCCAGTGGACCTGTGCGGCGGGAATCCAGCTATCGGTCCAGACGAAGTTCCCCTTGCCATACGGCTCGAAGTCCTTGCGGTAGCAGCCGTCGAGCACGATGCAGCGGAAGGGTGGGGCGTCGAAAGCATAGTGGGGCGCGGGCATGCCCGTGGCCTTGAGGAAATCCTCCTTCGTGAAGGCATCGAGGTCGTGGTTGCCGAGCACGTGGTGCCGCGGCCCGTCGAAGCGGCGGAAGATGCCTTCGATCTTGGCTAGATGCTCCAGCTCGGTCTCGGCGCTCTTGCTCGTGCCGTCCACGAAATCGCCCAGCCCAACCACGAAGGCAGGCTTGGCCTCGCAGAATGCCTTGATGCAGGCTTCGAGCTTGGCCGGCGAGTCGCGGTAGAACCGCCCAATCGTCTCCTTGCGCTCGCCGTATTGCGGGTCGGCGAAGACCCCGAAGGTAAGGGCCTTCGGCTCTGCCTCGGCAGCGAGCGCCGCGCCGGCCAGGCCGGCTGCCCCCACCTGGAGAAGGGTGCGACGCGAGACGCGTTGGTGGCCCGCCATCGTCCCACTCCTACGACGAGACGCGGCCCGCCGCGTAGGCGCGGTCCTTGAGGGCCTGATAGCCCAGGTGGGCGATGAGGAGGTCGAGGAGGGTGATGGCGGTGTAGGCTTCGGCCACGGGCCAGATGCGGCCCACGATGGTGGGGTCGCGCCGCGTGATCGCCGCCAGCGGGCGGTTCTCCAGCGTGTACTTGTCTATCGTCTGCTGCGGCTTGTCTATCGTGGGCGTGGGCTTCACGGCCAGGCGGGCCACTATCGGCTGGCCGGTGGACAGGCCGCCCGTGACCCCGCCCGCGTTGTTGGACAGGAAGATGACCTTGCCGTCCTGGCTCCGCATCGGGTCGTTGGACTGGATGCCTGTCATGTCCTTGACGGCGAAGCCAGCGCCGACCTCGACGCCTTTGACGGCGCCGATGCCGAGCATGCGGCCCAGCTCGGCGTCGAGCTTGGCGAACACCGGCTCGCCGAGGCCCGCGGGCACGCCAAGGGCCACGACCTCCACGATGCCGCCCGAGGAGTCGCCCGTGGCAGTGATGCGGTTGGCTGCCTCCAGCATCGCCTGGGCGGCCTCGACGTCGGGGCAGTTGACGACGTGGTGGACGCCGTACTTCTCGCGGATCGCGGCGGGGTCCACGTGGGGGGCGCGGGCGCGGATGGCGTCTATCTCGTTCTCGATCTCGGCCAGGACGCGAGCCTTTTCGAGGAAGCGCATGTCCATCGTGATGCGGCGCTGGACGTAGACTTGCTGGTAGAAGGGGTCGAGGTCGCGGCGCATCTGCTTGTAGGCTTCCACCTGGCGCGCCGCCTGATCGTGGGGCAGCTTGGAGCAGCGAACCCCCGCCATCTCGCGGATGCAGGCGAAGACCTGGATGCCGAAGAGGGAGAGCACCTTCTTCGCCACGAAGCCGGCTGCGACGATTGTTGCCGTGTAGCGCCCGCTGAAGAAGCCC